>NZ_JBSVWF010000055.1:0-43471 GCF_054071635.1 Pseudomonas sp. SDO52101_S400
TCAGTTCAGTCTCCATCTTCGGTGTCTGACTAACCGCTTTCGTCGGAACGCCGCCCGGAGCAAACCCGCTCCCACAGTGGTTTTGTGCCGGGGATTATTGCGCGGTGGCTTTGAGGCCAGTGAGCAACAGCCGCTGAAACAGGTCTTCCTTCAGACCTTCCGGATCGGTGAGCTGCATGCGCGCCAGATGCTCCGGATACAGCGAAGCCTCCGGCGCATCCAGCGCGGCCTTGCCCAGCTCAAGAATCTCCGTCAGCTTGAACTTGCTCTTGAGCCAGTTCAGCGCCCGCAACAGATCCTTTTCGACCTCATTGAAATCGCAACCCAGTGGATACTCCGGAAACAGGTTCGGATGCCGTGCGGCAATCGCCTGCAAGCGTTGCGGGGTGTTGTCGGTAAAGCGTGGATCGAGGCGGAAGTCCTTCGGCAACTTGCCGACCTTTTGCGCCTGCTCGATCAGGCCCTGCTGGAAGCGCGAGTCACTGATGTTCAACAGCGCCTCGATCACCACCGCGTCCGTCTTGCCACGCAAATCGGCAATGCCGTACTCGGTCACCACGATGTCACGCAGGTGCCGTGGGATCGTGCAGTGGCCGTACTCCCAGACGATGTTCGAACTGACGTCACCGCCGGATTCGCGCCAGCTGCGCAGCAGCAGAATCGAACGCGCATCGTGTAGCGCATGACCCTGGGCAACGAAGTTGTACTGCCCGCCGACGCCACTGAGCACCCGGCCATCCTCCAGTTGATCGGACACTCCGGCACCGAGCAACGTCATGGTGAACGCGGTGTTGATGAATCGCGCATCAATACGCTGCAGGCGTTTGAGCTCTTCCTGACCGTACAGCTCGTTGATGTAGCTGATGCGGGTCATGTTGAATTCAAGACGTTTGCTGTGGGGCAGCTCGCGCAGACGCTCGTAGAAACTGCGTGGCCCGAGGAAGAAGCCGCCATGCACTGAAATGCCGTCGGTTTGCGCCGCCTCGTCGAGGGTGTCGGCATTGGCCTGCTCCTGAGTCTGCACGTCCGGGTAGACCTTGCGCCGGATGATCCCGGCGTCCGCCAGCACCAGCAAGCCGTTGACGAACATTTCGCTGCAACCGTAAAGGCCCTTGGCGAACGGCTCGATACCGCCCTCGCGTTCTATCAACTGTGCCCACTGGCTGAGGTTCACATCGGCCAGCAAACCCCGGTAGCCGGCATTGTCGGCCTGACGCGCCAGCAACGCAGCGGTCAGCGCATCACCCATCGAGCCGATGCCGATCTGCAAGGAGCCGCCATCGCGCACCAGCGTGCTGGCGTGCAGGCCGATGAAGTGATCCTGAAGCCCGACGGGCATGTTCGGCGTGGAAAACAGCGTGCTGCTGTCCTTCTCGTCGATTAGCAGGTCGAAGGTGTCGATATCGACTTCGGCGTCACCCGGCATGTACGGCAGCTCGGTGTGCACCTGGCCGACCAGCAGAATGGTCTCCCCCGCCGCCCGGCGTTTGGCGATCATCGGGAACAGGTCGAGGGTGATGTCCGGGTTGCAGCTCAGGCTCAGGCGATCGGGATGCTCACTGCTGCTGGCGAGCAACTGCGCCACCAGATTCAGACCAGCCGCGTTGATGTCACGGGCCGCGTGGCTGTAGTTGCTGCTGACGTAGTCCTGCTGGGCCGACGCACTGTTGAGCAGGCTGCCGGGCTGCATGAAGAACTGCTCGATGCGGATGTTGGCCGGCAGGCTGTCGCGGTGCAGGTCGGCGAGAAACTCCAGTTCCGGGTAATCGCCAAATACCCGCTCGACGAAAGGTTCGATGAAGCGCTTCTGCAAGCCGTCGCCCAGCGAAGGTCGGCCAAGGCACAGGGCGGTGTAGATCGTCAGTTGCCGTTCAGGCAATCCGGCAATCCGCCGGTACAGCGCATTGACGAAGAGATTGGGTTTGCCCAGTCCCAACGGCAGGCCCATGTGGATGTGCGCCGGCAACCTTGCCAGTACGTCGTCCACTGCCTGTTCGATCGAACACAACTGCACCATCTGAAGCCTCCTGCCCGTTCCGTGAATAGGGGTAGACCGAGCTTGCCTTGAGTTTGCTGCAATGAACAGCTTGGGGATCGGATTGGCGTTTGATTCCGGATTTGTTTACGGATTGAGATCGCTGCCCTCACCCTGGCCCTCTCCCCGAGGGAGAGGGGACTGATTGGGGGATGCTGAAGGAAAACGCCGACCTGACACATCTTTGCCGAATCCATAATCGACAAGGTCTTTCAGGTCGATGTCGGACGCCAGACACCTCGGTCGGCTCCCTCTCCTGGGGGAGAGGGCTGGGGTGAGGGGGACTCTTGAATTTCGAGCACAAAAAAACCGTCCGAAGACGGTTTTTTTCATCAGAAGCGCGGCTTATTTCAGGCCGGACATCTTCTGGATCGCGCCTTTCAGATCGGCATCGGTGCAATCGGAACAGGTGCCTTTCGGTGGCATAGCGTTCAAGCCGGAAATCGCTTTGGCCAGCAGGCCATCGAGACCACCCTGGTGATCGGCACGGTCTTTCCAGGCGGCCGTGTCACCGATTTTCGGCGCGCCCAACAGACCCGCTGTGTGACAAGCGCCGCAATGACCGGCAATGATTGAGTCAGGGGTCTTGGCATCACCGCCGCCTGCGCTGGCAGCGACTTCCATACCCTTGCACTCTTGCCCTTGAACACAGACCTGGCCGACGGGCTCGAGGCGTTTGGCAATCTCGTCATTCGTCGCAGCTTGAGCGCTGACAGCCCAGAGGGCCAGTACGGTTGCTGGTGCAGCCAGCATTTTCATAATTAGATTCACGCGTTCACCCTCAATGGTGGCTATTCACGCCTGCGGCCACGGTTCGCAGGCGGGCGCAAGTATAGCGGGTAGCCCGCCACACTGAAACAACCCCAAAGTTAAAGGGGTCTTGTTGCGCATCGGTCAAACAGTGCGGACACCTTGGCCACAATGGCCTGGCGTCTCTCGATTTAAAAATTCGCCGGCGTGGCTGCGCTGATTAGTCGCGCAGGCAAGTCGAACGGATTACGAAAACGATGCGGTTTGGTACTTTCAAAGTAGTAGCTGTCGCCGGCTTCGAGAATAAAAGTTTCAAGGCCCACCACCAGCTCCAGACGACCCTCCACCAGAATCCCGGTTTCCTCGCCTTCGTGGGTAAGCATTTCTTCGCCGGTATCGGCGCCCGGCGGGTAGATTTCATTGAGGAACGCGATGGCCCGGCTCGGGTGCGCGCGGCCGACCAGTTTCATGGTCACGGCGCCGTCGGAAATGTCGATCAGCTCGTTGGCCTTGTAGACGATCTGGGTCGGTTTTTCCTGCAGGATTTCTTCGGAAAAGAACTCGACCATGGACATGGGAATCCCGCCCAGAACCTTTCTCAAAGAACTGATCGAAGGGCTGACGCTGTTCTTTTCGATCATCGAAATGGTGCTGTTGGTGACGCCCGCGCGCTTGGCGAGTTCACGCTGGGAAAGCCCTTTGAGCTTGCGGATCGATTGCAGTCGTTCACCGACGTCCAAGGCTTGGGCCTCCTGAGTGTTGTAGAAATATTGAGCGTTATCATGGCGACAGCGTTCAGTATTTACAACACTTGGGCCCCGCTTGAGCTTCAACCCTCGGAATAGAGCCTTGGCACCCGACGCAGGTTGCAGAAGATCTGGTACGGAATGGTGTCCGCCCACTTCGCCACGTCGCTGGCGAGGATGTTCTTGCCCCACAACTCGACGGTCGAACCCAGGCCGGCTTGCGGCACGTCAGTCAGGTCGATGCACAGCATGTCCATCGACACCCGGCCAAGAATGCGACTGCGCTGGCCGGCCACCAGCACCGGGGTGCCGGTCGGCGCCTGACGCGGATAACCGTCGGCATAACCCATGGCGACCACGCCGATGCGCATCGGTTTGTCGGTGATGAATTTCGCGCCATAGCCCACCGGCTCGCCGGCCGGCAGTTCGCGTACGCTGATGACTTTCGATTCAAGCGTCATCACCGGTTGCAGGCGCTCGGCCAAAGCGTTGGCTTCTTCGAACGGGGTGGCGCCGTAGAGCATGATGCCCGGGCGCACCCAGTCACTGTGAATCTGTGGCCAGCCAAGCACCGCTGGCGAATTGCGCAGGCTGACTTCGGCTGCCAGCCCCTGACGGGCGGCTTCAAACACTGCAACCTGATCGGCGCTGCTCTGCTCGTGCAGTTCATCGGCACGGGCGAAGTGGCTCATCAGCACGACTTTCGCCACGTTGCCGCTGGCCAGCAGACGCTGGTAAGCCGCCGGGTAATCTTTCGGATGCAGCCCGACGCGGTGCATGCCCGAATCGAGCTTCAGCCACACGGTGATCGGTTTGCTCAACGCCGCCTGCTCGATGGCTTCGAGCTGCCACAGCGAATGCACTACGCACCAGAAGTCGTACTCGACGATCAACGCCAGCTCATCGGCCTCGAAAAAGCCTTCGAGCAACAGCACCGGCGCACGAATGCCGGCAGCACGCAGCTCCAGGGCTTCTTCGATGCACGCCACCGCGAAGCCGTCCGCTTCAGCCTCCAGCGCCTGGGCGCAACGCACTGCGCCGTGGCCATAGGCATCGGCCTTGATCACCGCCAGTGCCTTGGCACCGGTGACTTCACGGGCGATACGGTAGTTGTGACGCAGGGCTTCTAGATCGATCAGGGCACGGGCAGGACGCATGGCAGCAGACTTCTTGGCGGTCATGGGAATAAAAACCGGCGCTGGCTGACGACGTGAACCGCCAACAGCACCGGGAGAGGGATCTTTACAACGGGTTACGGCAACGCGGCGACGATGGAGATCTCGACCAGAATGCTTGGCTTGGCCATCTTCGCTTCAACGGTGGCACGGGCCGGTGCGGCGCCTTTGGGCAGCCACTGGTCCCACACCGAGTTCATCCCGGCGAAGTGCACCTCGATGTCGTTCAGGTAGATCGTCGCCGACAGCAGATGCTGCTTGTCAGTCCCGGCCAGATCCAGCAGACGCTCGATATTGGCGAGGACGTCGCGGGTCTGCTGTTCCACCCCGGCGTTGAAGTCATCGCCGACCTGCCCGGACAGATACACCGTACCGTTGTGGCTGACGATCTGACTCATGCGCTCATTGGTGAGCTGGCGCTGGATTGCCATGCTTTGCGGACTCCTGGGTCTTGTTGCCATAACGGGAAATATCGAGGCCTTCGGCGCTGATCTGCGGCTTTTTCTTCGCCATCAGGTCAGCCAGCAAACGACCGGAGCCGCACGCCATGGTCCAGCCGAGGGTGCCGTGACCGGTGTTCAGGAACAGGTTCTTGAACGGAGTGGCGCCGACGATCGGGGTGCCGTCCGGCGTGGTTGGGCGCAGGCCGGTCCAGAAACTCGCTTCGGCCAGATTGCCGCCCTGAGGATAAAGGTCGTTGACGATCATCTCCAGGGTTTCGCGCCGGCGCGGGTTCAGCGACAGGTCAAAACCGGCGATCTCCGCCATGCCGCCGACGCGGATGCGGTTGTCGAAACGGGTGATCGCGACCTTGTAGGTCTCGTCGAGAATGGTCGAAGTTGGCGCCATGGCCGGGTTGGTGATCGGCACGGTCAGCGAGTAACCCTTCAACGGATACACCGGAGCCTTGATGCCCAGCGGCTTAAGCAGTTGCGGCGAGTAGCTGCCGAGGGCCAGTACGTAGCGGTCGGCGGTTTCCAGCTTGCCGTCGATCCACACGCCGTTGATCCGGTCGCCAGCGAAGTCGAGGCGCTGGATGTCCTGGCCAAAACGGAATTCCACGCCCAGGTTTACGGCCATTTCGGCGAGGCGGGTGGTGAAGATCTGGCAGTCGCCGGTCTGGTCGTTCGGCAGGCGCAGGGCACCGGCGAGGATGTCGGTGACGCTGGCAAGGGCCGGCTCGACACGGGCAATGCCGGCGCGATCGAGGACTTCGAACGGTACGCCGGACTCTTTCAGGACGGCGATGTCCTTGGCAGCGCCATCCAGCTGCGCCTGAGTGCGGAACAGCTGGGTGGTGCCCAGGCTGCGGCCTTCGTAGGCGATGCCGGTTTCGGCGCGCAATTCGTCGAGGCAGTCGCGGCTGTATTCGGACAGACGCACCATGCGCTCCTTGTTCACCGCGTAACGGTTGGCAGTGCAGTTGCGCAGCATCTGCGCCATCCACAGGTATTGGTCGATGTCGGCGGTGGCCTTGATCGCCAAAGGCGCGTGGCGTTGCAGCAGCCATTTGATGGCCTTGAGCGGCACGCCCGGCGCGGCCCACGGCGAGGCATAACCCGGCGAGACCTGGCCTGCGTTGGCGAAACTGGTCTCCATGGCCGCGGCTGGCTGCCGGTCCACCACCACCACTTCAAACCCGGCACGGGCCAGATAGTAAGCACTGGCGGTACCGATGACGCCGCTACCCAAGACCATAACGCGCATTTTTGTATCCCTCTCGCGGCGTGCCGCGTACGTCTGTTGTTAGAGCAATGATGCGCGCAGTGTAAAAAAGATTCGCCAGTGCTTTTCACTGTATAAGCGCCTATATTTGGCGACAATTCTCGGCAAAAACCCTTTTCACGGAGGCGCATCCCCTATGCGTACCAACACTCAGACCAAACGTGAGCTGGACAAGATCGACCGCAACATCTTGCGGATCCTGCAGGCGGACGGGCGGATTTCATTCACCGAACTGGGCGAGAAGGTCGGGCTCTCCACCACGCCTTGCACCGAGCGGGTGCGGCGCCTGGAGCGCGAGGGGATCATCATGGGCTACAACGCCCGCCTGAATCCGCAGCACTTGAAGGGTAGTCTGCTGGTGTTCGTCGAGATCAGCCTCGACTACAAATCCGGCGATACTTTCGAAGAGTTCCGACGTGCGGTGCTGAAATTGCCCCACGTGCTGGAATGTCACCTGGTGTCAGGGGATTTCGACTATCTGGTGAAGGCGCGGATTTCCGAGATGGCCTCGTACCGCAAACTGCTGGGCGACATCCTGCTCAAGCTGCCGCATGTGCGCGAGTCCAAGAGCTACATCGTGATGGAAGAAGTGAAAGAGAGCCTGAGCCTGCCGATTCCAGACTGAACGCTCAGACCAGCACCTGCCGATGCTCGGCCATGTACTCGAACACCTGTTTCTCGACCCGCGGATGAATCAGCTCTACCGGCCGCCGGCCGTTGGGGCATGGCAAGGTTTTGGTGGTCCCGAACAACCGACAGATCAGCGGCCGCTCGTCATACACCGTGCAGCCGTTCGGCCCCAGGTGCACACAGTTGAGTTCTTCCATGGCCGCGTCCTGCTCGGCGCGAGTCTTGCGCGGTAGCCGGGCCATTTCTTCGGGCGAGGTGGTCACCGGCCCACAGCAGTCGTGACAGCCCGGCACACACTCGAATGTGGGAATCTGCTGACGCAAGGTGCGGATTTTCTGACTGTTGCAGCTCATTGCAGCGATAACCGGCGTGAAATAGGCGGTAATTGTGCCGCAAAAGCCGTGATCCAGACACCATCGGCCGACCAATGTTGCCCGGCCTCGGGCCTGCGGCTTATGCTCCGTCAAATTTTCTCGACACCCGCTCAGGATGACGCCCATGAATGCCCGCGCCCAAGCCTTCGCGAGCCAGCCCCATGTTGCCTCTTATTACGCCGCCAGCCGCCTGCCGCAACCCGACTATCCGGTGCTGCAAGGTGAGCTGATTGCTGATGTGTGCGTGGTCGGCGGCGGCTTCTCCGGGCTGAACACCGCACTGGAACTGGCTGAACGCGGCTTGAGCGTTGTACTGCTGGAAGCACACCGGATTGGCTGGGGCGCCAGCGGCCGCAACGGCGGGCAATTGATTCGCGGGGTCGGTCACGGTCTCGACCAGTTCGCCAACGTGATCGGCATCGACGGCGTGCGTCAGATGAAACTCATGGGCCTGGAAGCGGTGGAAATCGTCCGACAGCGCGTCGAGCGTTTTCAGATTCCCTGCGACCTGACCTGGGGTTACTGCGACCTCGCCAACAAACCCCGCGATCTGGAAGACTTCGCCGAAGATGCCGAGGAACTGCGCAGCCTCGGTTATCGCTACGAAACCCGCCTGCTGCAAGCGAACGAGATGCACACCGTGGTCGGTTCCAAACGCTACGTCGGCGGCTTGATCGACATGGGCTCCGGTCACCTGCACCCGTTGAACCTGGCATTGGGCGAAGCTGCGGCGGCGCAGCAATTGGGGGTGAAGCTGTTCGAACAATCGGCGGTCATCCGTATCGACTACGGCCCGGAAGTCCGGGTGCATACGGCACAAGGTTCGGTGCGGGCGAAAACGCTGGTGCTCGGCTGCAACGCCTATCTCAACAATCTGAACCCACAACTCAGTGGCAAAGTGCTTCCGGCCGGCAGCTACATCATCGCCACCGAACCCCTGAGCGAAGAACAGGCCCACGCCCTGCTGCCGCAGAACATGGCGGTCTGCGACCAGCGGGTGGCGCTGGATTACTACCGGCTTTCCGCCGACCGGCGCCTGCTGTTCGGCGGTGCCTGCCATTACTCGGGACGTGATCCGAAGGACATCGCTGCGTACATGCGACCGAAAATGCTGGAGGTGTTCCCGCAGCTCGCCTCAGCGAAGATCGAGTATCAGTGGGGCGGAATGATCGGCATCGGCGCCAACCGTTTGCCACAGATTGGCCGGCTCACCGACCAGCCGAACGTGTATTACGCCCAGGCTTATTCCGGTCACGGCGTGAATGCCACACACCTGGCGGGCAAGTTGCTGGCCGAGGCCATCAGCGGCCAGCACAGCGGTGGTTTCGATCTGTTCGCCAAAGTGCCACACATCACCTTCCCCGGCGGCAAGCATCTGCGCTCGCCGCTGCTGGCGTTGGGGATGTTGTGGCATCGCCTTAAAGAACTGGTCTGATGTTTTTGTTGAGGCCCTGAATACGCCTTCGCGAGCAAGCCCGCTCCCACAGGTGACCGCGCTCCGCCTGGAGAACACGGTCAAATGTGAGAGCGGGCTTGCTCGCGAAGAGGCCGAAACAGGCGCTAAAGAGTTCAGATCCGCCAGAACGGCGTCAGCCCCTCCTCCAGCGCCTGCTCCCGGGTCAAGCCGACATCCTTGAGTTGCTCCGGCGTCAGATTCAGCAACGCCCTGCGCGTGTGCAGACGATGCCAGAACAGGTTCCAGCGACTCAGCCCGGACGGTGCGTTGCGCATGATCTCGTTGCGCGCGCTGTCCTGTTGCCCTGCCTCCAGTTCCCGACTGTGTAACGTCAGCCGCACATCGCTCAAGCCGTTCATTTTCAATGCTCCTGTTTACTTGGGTAGCCAGAGATTCCATGATGCGCGGGTCGACAAAAGCATTACAGATTCAACACATCCGTATTAATTCCATACAGATTTGCTGTTCCTGAGACTGAATTGTCGATTTACGCCGCATCTGTACTGGTTTAACGAATCACCTGCATCGAGGCAGTGCCATGACGCTCTATGTGAACCTCGCCGAATTGCTCGGCACGCGCATCGAACAAGGTTTCTACCGTCCTGGTGATCGCCTGCCGTCGGTGCGCGCCTTGAGCGTAGAACACGGGGTCAGCCTGAGCACGGTGCAGCAGGCCTATCGAATGCTGGAAGACAGCGGCCTGGCCACACCCAAGCCAAAATCCGGCTACTTCGTGCCGGTCGGTCGCGAGCTGCCGGAACTCCCGGCAGTCGGGCGCCCTGCGCAACGGCCGGTAGAGATTTCCCAATGGGATCAGGTGCTGGAGCTGATTCGCGCAGTGCCACGCAAAGACGTGGTGCAACTGGGTCGCGGCATGCCGGACATCTCCTCGCCGACGATGAAGCCGCTGCTGCGCGGGCTGGCCCGTATCAGCCGCCGTCAGGACATGCCCGGTCTGTATTACGACAACATCCACGGCACCCTCGAACTGCGTGAGCAGATTGCCCGGCTGATGCTCGACTCAGGCTGCCAGTTGAGTGCCGGCGACCTCGTCGTCACCACCGGTTGCCATGAAGCGCTGTCCACCAGCATCCACGCGATCTGTGAGCCCGGCGACATCGTCGCGGTGGACTCGCCGAGCTTCCACGGCGCCATGCAGACCCTCAAGGGACTGGGCATGAAAGCCCTGGAAATTCCTACCGACCCGCTCACCGGCATCAGCCTCGAAGCGCTGGAACTGGCGCTGGAGCAATGGCCGATCAAGGTCATCCAGCTCACACCGAACTGCAACAACCCCCTCGGCTACATCATGCCGGAGTCGCGTAAACGCGCCCTGCTGAACCTGGCCCAGCGTTTCGACGTGGCGATCATCGAAGACGATGTGTATGGCGAACTGGCCTACACCTACCCGCGCCCGCGCACGATCAAATCCTTTGACGAAGACGGCCGCGTCTTGCTGTGCAGTTCGTTCTCCAAGACCCTCGCGCCGGGGCTGCGCATCGGCTGGGTTGCCCCGGGTCGGTATCTCGAACGCGTGCTGCACATGAAATACATCAGCACCGGCTCCACCGCGCCGCAACCGCAGATCGCCATCGCCGAATTCCTCAAGGCCGGCCACTTCGAACCGCATTTGCGGCGGATGCGCACGCAATACCAGCGCAATCGCGACGTGATGATCGACTGGGTAACCCGTTATTTTCCGGCCGGCACCCGCGCCAGCCGCCCACAGGGCAGCTTCATGCTCTGGGTCGAACTGCCGGAGGGTTTCGACACACTGAAACTGAATCGTGCGCTGCACGATCAAGGCGTACAGATTGCCGTCGGCAGCATTTTTTCCGCCTCGGGCAAGTACCGCAATTGTCTGCGCATGAACTACGCGGCCAAACCGACACCGCTGATCGAAGACGCGGTGCGCAAGGTCGGCGCAGCCGCCATCAAGCTGTTGGCCGAAGCCGACTAATCCACCGTAAATGCGCCCTGACCTTCAAACCGCACCGGATCGACGGGGCGGCTTGAGGCGTCATCGACCCGCGCATCGAGCTCCATCTCCACTTCCAGCAGACTGCCCCGGGCAGCGGCGTCCGCCCGCCATGGAACGACGTGGATGCCCGGGCGCAGAAAATCACCTTCGAGCGGTTGGCCGCTGTCCAGGCGCCAGTGCACCGCCGCACCGTCGAGACGCACGGCCACGATGCGCAGTTGCAACGTGCCCGCCGCCCAACGGAATCGCTGCGGATCAGCGGAGGGCGCGACAAATGCCCAACGCATCAAGCGCACATCGGGACACTGCACCCGCAAGTGCACGCTGCGCAGGCCAAAGCCCGGCCCCCGGCCATCAAGCGCCGTGCGTTGCAGCAGATCGGCGCGCGTTGCGCTACCCAGGTTCACGCTCGCGGGCGACAGGCTCGACTGACACGTTTCGGCGCCTGACGCCGGTTGAAATACCAGGCACAGCAACACGATCCAGACCGGCAGAAATTTCATCAGATGCACTCGTTCAGGACAGCTCGGCCGGGGCGCAGGTGGCATCGACCCGCTCGATGAGCGCGCTGTCTTCAGGGTATTCGGAAAGCGGGAAACGCAACACGCACTGCGTGTTGTCAGGGAGCTGCACATGCAGGCGCTGACCCGTTTTTGCGTCGGGCAGAAAAATCGTCCCGGCGTCCTGGACCGTCGTCAGGTAGCGCCCCTGTTCGTCGTGAACGCTCAGCCCCTTGGCCAGCCATTGCCGGTCGACGGTCATGACGTTGAGCAACAATCGCCGGACCGTGACGAGCGAGAAGTCCAGATGCTGCACCGACCCGCGTGCCGGCCACACTTCCTTCACCCCGTCGAGTACTTCGACGTTGCGCGACAGACTGAGCGGGTCGACTTCCAGCCGTGCCGTCGACCAGGCGGGCAGACTCGCCGCGACTGCGCGGCCCGAGCCATCGGTCCAGACCGGTCCTTGAGGCGTGTTCAGTTTCACGCCCGATCGTTCACCGGCCTTGAGTACGCCGAAAGTGTCGCGCAAGGGATAGGGCGACAGCGTTGCGCCCTCGCGATGCAGCGCCACACCGCCGCGCAGCCCCACGTCGTAATCGGTCGCGCCGGATCGCTGAGCGACGCCAACGTCCAGGCTGGTATAGCGCGGCAGTGCATTGAAGCGCACGCCGTAACTTGCCGCTGCCTCATCCCGGTATTCGGCGTTGGCGTTGTAAGCCAGGTTTTCATTCAGCACATCGCTGACCGCAACGCCCCGGCGCAGGCCGGATCGATCATCACGGCGCAAATAGCCGCGCAACCTTCGTTGGCCACCCAGCGCCATTCCCAGCGTCAGGTAAGCAGTGTTGCCCAGGTGATCGGGCGCCGTGTCGCCGATAGCACGCTCCAGGTTCAATGACAGGCTGATGCGCTCAGGCAATGTGCGAGACCACGACAGGCCAAGACGCGAGTGCGACGGTTCACCCTGGGTCGAATAGCGCGACCAGGTCGCCCCGAATACGCCCCATTGATCGGCCGAGCCGGTGAGCGAAAACACCAGGTGATCGCGACCGGGGGATTCGGCCCGTTGGAGCTCCCGATTCCAGCCAGTGTCCGACAGCGGACGAAAATTCCGACTCTGGCGCACCGCAACCAGGCTCGTCGACAGCTGCTCGGACAGCGGCGCACTGAGCGTCAGTTGCGTCTGGCTGCCCCCCTCGCCACGGGAGCGGTCGTCGGACAGCACCTGCTTCAAGCCCAGTGCGTAGCCACCGGCCCACTGACGCTGCAGACCCCAGCCTGTCGAAAGGTAGTCGGTTGCCGCGAGCACACCGGCGCTCATTCGGGTGGCCTGTCCCCAATCCCAATCCTTGCTGAACGCGGTGAAAGAAGGTGTCTGTCGGTCGTCCGAGCCCAGCCGTCGCACGGTGCCCAGCGCAAAGTTGAACCCGCTCGGTCCTGCCCATTGCGCTTCGTGGAGACTGGCCGCCGGCACCCGCAAGCGCCGCGCCTGTCCATCCTGTTCGTGGACGGTCACGTCCAGATCAATCTGATTACTCAGCAACGGTAGCGCCCGCAACGTGAACGGCCCACTCGGCACCATGGTGGTATAGATCATCACGCCGTTCTGTCGCACTTCAATGCGGGCCGGCGAATACGCGATACCCTCCACCTGCCCGCGTGCGCCGTCCTGCGCCGCTCGTAATTGCGTGAATGCCGCTTCCGGCAGGATCTGCACACCGTTGAATGGCTCACCGGCAAACAAGGTCGACGCGAGATTCAATTGCCCGACCTGCAGACTGGCTTCGGCGTCCTCCAGGGTTCGCGCACCGTAGGCATACAGGTGCTCGAACCGCGAGTTGCCGGAGGTCGACGTGTAGGACTGCCGGCTGCGCAGCACCCAGTCCCCGGCATTCAGACCGAGCTCCGAGCCCAGGCTTTGAAAACTGTCGTGCCGGCCTTCATGCTGACTGCCAACCATCAGCGCGTCGTAGTTGAAAACGCCGGCCGTACCGCCATGAGCGAAGTTGTTTGGCGCACGCTCCGGCAACATCAGACTATCGGTCGGTACCAGCAGGTCTATCAGTTCGCGTCCCGGATCCAGTTGTACGACGGCTTCGGGAAATCCCTCCACCAGCGTCATGCACTGTTCCGGCCGCAACCTGTCTATCGAGGGTGGCGGACGCACTCCGGCAGCCTTCAGCCATTGGGGGTGCAGACACAATTCGCCGCGCTCGTTGAACGACACCCGCACACGGCCTCTGGCCTGTCCGTTGACCTCAAGCGACACGGAATGCTCGCCTTGGGTGAAGCGCGGCGCCTCACGAAAGTACGCCGCCAAAGCAGGATCGATGCCTCGGTCTCTCAACACGTGGGCGTCGAACTCCAGTGACTCGGCCGCCAGCGAGGTGCCTTTGACCGCGAGCAGCAACACGCCCCAACGAACGCAGACTTTCATCAACGAGTAACCGGCGCATCGTAATGATCGACCGCAAAGCCGTAGGTGGTAGCCGGGAAAATCCTCACCGCCATTGTCTGCACCGAATCGTGCAAGGGTAAATCGGCGTGCAGGCGCTCGCCGGGCAAGATGTAGGTCTTTGGCAGATTCACCGAACGGGTGCCCGGCAGAGGCACAACGGTTTTCGCCAGCCGAACCACATAGGGGCTCGGATTGACGACCTGCACACCACCGGCATCGATTGACCAGGTCAGGCGTTTCCACGGCTCGCGTTCGACCGGCAATCCGGCAGGACGCAATATCACCGGCAGGTTCTGGCGTACACCGAGGGCGACCCGCGCTCCGGCGGCATCACTGCTCGGGCTGATTCCCTCGAAGATCACCCGCTTCAGACGTTCGGTCTTCAACGGTTGCCGGTTTTGCAGAATGAATCGCACTTGCTGAATGCCGCCCGGCTCGACACGGGCAATGGGCGGGGTGAAGACCAGCAGAACATCGTCGCTGTCCTCGATGTTCTCAATGGTGGTGTGCAGCAGTGCGGGTTGCGTGTCGGTATTGCGCACGTTCATCACTGCTTCACCCATGCCCTCCTCCACCAACAATACCGGCGTCTGCGGAACCATTCCGGCGGCGTGGGCCAGCGGCATTGAAAACCATGCGAACAGGCACAGCAGTGCCGTCTTGAAAGCAGACTTGAAAGAAATGAGCATCGGGATAATCCGTGGAATCCGGGATGCGATCCGGCAGATGCCGGACCGCGCTCGCATGCGTCAGCGAGTCCCGGCGCCTTGACGGGCACCGGGACGCTGCCGTCAGAGGTAGAACATGTCGAACGTCACGGAGCCATCCAGCGGGATTTCGTTGGCAATAGGCAGAGCGTTGCTTGGGCCGATGATCGGCAGCAGGTGCATCGGGAAACCGTGGTGGCGGGCGGCAACCGGGCCGGTCGCGGCGCTGGCGCCCCACGAGTACAACTGCGGCGCATTGCCGACCAGCGTGCTGGTCGGCTCACGCCACGCCGGGGCTGCCAGCGTCCGGGTCAGCAGCGTCTGGGCATTGCCGTCGGTCTCCGGGATCCCGTGGCGCAAGGCGAAACCACCAATACGCGTACCGCCGATTTCGCCCAGGCCGTAAAACAGCGTCGGATCGCTCTGGCCGGCACCATCACTGATACCCGGCAGCTTGGTGCCGGCGCGGTTGTCGCGTACCGACACTTCCACCGGAGCCGGTGCATCGCAATTGATGTGCAGCGACACATCGCGACCGGCCAACAGGGTCTGGGTGGTCGGATTCAGCGTCGCCGCCGAAATCTTGCGCAAATCCACTGTGCTGCCACCGGCAAAAGCCGGAATGCAGGAGGTCGGAATGATGGTGCCGATGACATTCAGGTCAACGCTTTCTGCCATTGCCATTGTTGGCAGCAGCGCCGCCGCCAGTACTGCAAGACGGTATGTCTTTTTCATAAGCCGTAATCTTCCATTTGATTGACAGTTCAGTCCCTACAAACCTGGTCTGTAAGTAAGCGGGCTGATGATTGCGGCTTATGAGAGATAAATCTGTAGGAAACGGGGGCGCTTAAACAGTGAAATCACGACTGGTTGAATAGGTAATTTATCTTCGGCGGCTGGATCCTACGCTGCCGTGGCTGGATGCTTTGAACCGTCATACCGCAGAGTCCGGGTTTCAGTACGCGTGAAAGCGCATATCGATCTCGAACCGGGTCAGATCGGCCACCCGGGTCTGCGCTGACCCGACCCGTCCTTCAAGCTCTACCTCGACGTCCATGCGCTGCCCCTCCAGAGCGCCCCCCGCCCGCGCAGGAATCAGGCTTTGCCCGGCGGGCCAGACATCCGCACCGGATGCGACACCCGGTTCAAATGCAAGCCACTGCACAGCCTTGCCATCCACCCGGACAGCCATCACATGGACCCTCAACGCCCCTGCGCCAAACCGATAGTCCACGGCATCCGCTGCCGGCGCCGCCAGGTCAAGTCGCAGTGGTCCTGCCCGGTCACACTGAACGGTGATCTGTACCCGTCGGCGCCCGAAACTCAACTGGTCATTCTCTACGGGCTGTTGCAGCAACTGACCGCGCGTCATCGCTCCAAAATCGACGGAAGGCTGCCCCAGCCTGACGGCACAGTCCGATTGCGCCTGTGACTGATCGGCGACAAACATGCTGCCGAGCAATGCCAGACCGATCATGCCGGTATTCAAACGATGCATGGTGACTGACTCCTTAAACCGCGTGGCAGGTGGCATGCGCCGTTTCGTACAGCGATTGCGTGTCGGGGTGTTCGCTGATGTCGTAGGACAGCCGACAGCGACTGCCATCGGGTAGCACCACGTGCAAAATCGTGTCCGGCCGGACATCGGGCAAAAAGATCGTGCCGGCTTCCAGTACGTTGGTGATGTACTGCCCCTGCGCATCGACAACGGCTCCACCCTTGCGCAGAAGAACGTTGTCGGCGGTGCGCGCCTGTAACAGCAGGCGCCGCGCGGTGACCATGTCGAATGCAAGGTGCGCTACCGCACCACGCCCGGCTTCGACTTCCTGGTAAGCGTTGTGCACATCGACATTGCGCCCCAGGCTGGCCGTGTCGAGTTCAACCCGTCCTTTGCTGTACGCCGGCAGACTCGCCGCCACGGCGTGCCCGGAATAGTCGGTCCAGACCGGGCCGCGCGAGGTGTTCAGCTTGACGCCAGCACTGTCGCCGGCCTTGAGCAAGGCAAAGGTTTCGCGCAGCGGATAGGGCGACAGGGTCACGCCCTCACCATGGATCAGCGCACCGCCGCGAAAGCCGATGTCATAGTTCTGGTTACCGGCACCGCTGCGGGAATAGCCCATGTCCATCTGACTGTAGCGGGGCAACAGGTTGACCCGCCCGTTGAACCCGGCACTACCGTTATCCGGCCGTTCGGCGCCGATACTGTAGGCCAGGGTATCGCTGATCTGTTCATTGAATCGCAGACCGCTGCGGGTGCCGCCCACGTTGTCGTTGCGCACATAGCCGCGCATCGTCTGCCGCGCACCCAACGGCAGACTGACACTCAGATAGGCTGCCGTGCCGCGCGCATCGTCCGGCGTACCGGCAACATCGCGTTCAACCGACAATGTCACATTGGCCCGCCGAATGTTCTGCGACCAGGCCAGGGCGACTCTTGAAGTGGTCGTCCTGTCAAACAGGGAGAACCGCGAGTAGCTGGCCGATAAGCCACCAAACATCGGACTGCTGGTGCTGAGATTGGCCGTCAGTTGATTGCGCACCCGCTGAAACGGCTGATCATGGTGCGAGTCCCAGGTGGTGTCCGACAGTGTGCGGAACCCCTGAGTCTGTTGGGTCAGCGCGACACTCCCCGACAACCTTTCACTCAACAGACCGCTGGCCGTCCACTGCAACTGTGTGCCGGATACGCCTTGATCCTGCGCCCGGGAAATCACCTGTCGGCCACCGAGCACCAGCCGATCGCCGACGTTGCCCTGCATCGCCCAGCCCATCGACTCATAACCTGTGCCGAGCATGGCGCCGGCCGTGACCTGCCCGCGCTGCCCCAGCCGCCAGTCCTTGCTGGCAGCGGCGAAGGACGGCGTATCACGGTCATCACCGGCGTAGCGTCTTACCTGGCCGACCGCCAGCCCATAACCGGCCGGCCGCCCCGTCATCCCCCCACGCAACTGCGTCGCCGGCACGATGAAGCGCCGCTGCTGCCCGTCCTCTTCATGCACCGTCACTTCCAGATCCACGCTCTGACTGAGCAACGGCAAACCGACCAGGGTGAACGGGCCAGCGGGCACCACCGTGGTGTAGATCAGCGCACCATTCTGTGTGACTTCGATTCGCGCGGTGGAATAGGCAATGCCTTCTACCCGCGCACCTGAGCTGTCATCGTCCAGCGCCATCAAGGCAAGTTCCGGCTGCACCTGAAAGCCGTTGAAGGCCTCACCGGAAAACAGCGGCGAAACCATATTCAACTGACCCAGTTGCAGGTTGGCCTGATAACGTTCCGAGGTGTGCGAGGCATAGGCATACAGGTGCTCGAGACGATCCTGACCGGCGAACTCGCTGTACACCTGACGACTGCGAAACGACCAGTCCGCTGCATTCAGGCCCAGTTCAGCGTTCAAGTTCCGGTACTGCGATGACTGGCCGGCGAAACGGCTGCCAAGCAATAAGGCATCGTAGTTGAACAGGCCTGCCGTACCACCGTTCAGGAAGCTGCGACGGGCCGGGCGATCGGGCGACAGCGCGTCGGTGGGCAGCAGCAGGGCAATGTGTTCCTGCGACGGATCGGCTTGCACCACAGCGTCAGGAAAGTACCGGGCGAACAGGTCGCATCCCGATCCATCCCTCGACTCGACATGATCCGCAGCCCTGATACCGCCCCTCTCCAGCAGTGTCGGCGTGAAGCACAGTTGGCCTTCGGCATCGAACGTGACCTGCACCCGCCCCTTGGGGACTCCGTTGACCGACAGGTTTACAGCCTGTTCGCCCTCGCGAAAGCGCGGCGCCCGGCTGAAGTAGTCGGCCAGACGTGGATCGAGTCCGCGTGATTTCAGTACATCCTGATTGAACAGCACGGACACAAGCTCGGCGCCATTGGTGGCAGGAGCGGCGCCCACAGCGATCATCAGCGCGGCGCCGGCCAGATAACGTCGATACATCAATCCGTCACCAGCGGTGCGTCGAAATGCGCAATGGCGAAACCGTAAGTGGTCACTGGAAACAGTCGTACCTGGAGCGGCGAATGACCCGGCTCGGCCATCCCGCTCAAGGTCAGCTGTTCGCCGGGCAATACATAGGTGCGCCCCAGATCCATCTCCTTGCCACCCGGCAACAACATCACCGAATGGCCCAGTCGCACAACATACGGGCTGGGATTGCGTACCTTTACCTCAGTGCCCTGACGTGACCAGACCAGATGCTTCCAGGGCTCACGGTCGACCGGCAGCTTTGCCGGCCGCAGGATCGCCGGGATGTTCTGGCGCACACTCAGGCTGACCTGCGCCTTGCCCGTCGAATCCTGCGGCGCGATCCCTTCGAACACCACACGCTTGAGGCGCTCGGTTTTCAGCGGTTCAGCGCTGCGCAGGATGAATCGCACACGCTGTGTGGCGCCAGGCTCCACCCGGGCGACCGGAGGCGTCAGCAGCAGCAATGACTCCGTGTCTTGCGGCACATCTTCGACAGAGGTGTGCAGCAGCGCCGGATGCGGCTCGCTGTTGAACACATTGATCCCCGCCTCGCCCAGCCCTTCATCGAGCACCAGGACCGGCGTTTCGGGAACCATCCCCGCCGCCCGGATCGACCCCGGCCACAATAAGAACACCAGCAGTACACGGGTGATGGCGTTGCGTGTGAACGCGTTCATGTCTTTGTCCACAGGCGAGCGCGCAGCCGGCAACAACGCCGGGCCACGAGCCAGCCGATCAGGTTGATTGGAAATGACAGGCCACGCAAAGGCCGCACCTGTCGAGAGTCACTGCAAAGCCTTGTTGTGCCTCAAGCCCGGCACAATCACGCGTCCCTTCAGAGGTAAAGCAACTCGAACGTTGCCGAACCGTTCAGTGCGAACTCGGATGTGATCGGCAGACTCGCCGACGGGCCGATGACGGGGACCAGCGTCATGGGAAACGTATGCACGGTGCCCGGTGTAGGGCCTGCAGCCAGCGACGCTCCCCACGAGTACCGAAGGTTGCCACCCTCGGTGTTTTTCCCGACCAGCGTTGCCGTATCGGGGGTGTCCCAGTTGGCCATGTCTCCCTGTTTGTAGAGGATCATCGACGGCTGGCCGTCGACGGTCGGTGTGCCGAATCGCAGACCGTAACCACCGATTTTCGCCCCCGCGACTTCACCGATCCCGTAGATGTACATGGCCCAGTCGTAGCCATCGATGACAATCCCGGGCAGCCGTGTATGAGTCTGGTTGTCGTGCACTTTGATCGCCATGGGCGCGGCGGCGGAGCAACTGACGCTCAACGTTATGTTGCGGTTTTGCAGCTCGGTCTGCCGATCACGGTTCAGTGAACCGGCAGGAATGTCTCCAAGGTCGACCGTATTGCCGCCGGTGAAGGCCGGTGTACACGAGGTCGGAATAATGGTGCCCGTGATTGTCAGGTCCGCACTATCGGCCATGACCAATGCCGGTGACAGGGCGGCTGCGACAGCAATTGCATGAAAAGTCTTGTTCATGAAAATTCTCACTCCATAAGAACCGAAAGATGACAGCCAGCTGCGCGTCTTCTACTGAAAAACAGGAGAATTCCTGTTTCAAAATCAGCGTTGTCATTATTCCAATTGCTCCCTGGCAGTGATGTAAGGCGAAGGCGCAATTCACACTGGAAAAATCGCTGCCGGGCGTAGCTGATGTAAGCCGGAAAAATCGCCGATCTGTTTAAGAACTCTCGCGCTGCCGACAGTCTCAAGCTACACACGGCTCTGCGCCGGGGGTCGGATTTTCCGGGCGCCGCACGGATAACACTCGACGCCTGCCGTGCCATACTCCTGACCTCGCCACCGACCCGGAACGATCCGACTTGAGCTCCAGACACTCATTGCCGTTTGCCCTGTTGCTCATCCTGTTGATCAGCGGCTGCGCTTCGCTGGATGTTCCCCGGGAACCAAGCCAGGCCTTGCCGGCGAGCGGATCGGCGTTCGGACGCTCGATCCAGGCCCAGGCGGCGCCCTACAGAGGTCAGTCCGGCTTTCGTCTGCTGTCCAACAGCACCGAAGCCTTCACCGCTCGCGCCGAGTTGATCCGCAACGCCCAAAGCAGCCTCGACCTGCAGTACTACATCGTCCACGACGGCATCAGCACACGAATGCTGGTGGAAGAAGTGCTCAAGGCCGCCGACCGTGGCGTGCGGGTACGTATCCTGCTGGACGACACCACCAGCGACGGCCTCGACCTGATCATCGCCACGCTGGCGGCGCATCCGAACATCCAGATTCGCCTGTTCAATCCACTGCACCTGGGGCGCAGCACCGGCGTAACCCGTGCGGCCGGGCGGCTGTTCAACCTGTCACTGCAACACCGTCGGATGCACAACAAACTGTGGCTGGCAGACAACAGCGCCGCCATCGTCGGCGGACGCAATCTGGGTGACGAGTACTTCGATGCCGAGCCCAACCTGAACTTCACCGACATCGACATGCTCAGCGTCGGGCCGGTGGCCGAGCAGTTGGGACACAGTTTCGACCAGTACTGGAACAGCGCCCTGAGCAAACCGATCGAGGAATTCCTCTCCAGCAAGCCATCGGCCAAGGACCTGCAGAACACCCGCACTCGCCTGGAAGAATCCCTGGATGAAACCCGCAAACAGAATCACGCGCTGTACCAACAGCTGATGACCTTCACCACCCACCCACGCATGGACATTTGGCGCCGGGAACTGATCTGGGCCTGGAACCAGGCGTTGTGGGATGCACCGAGCAAGGTCCTGGCCGACGGCAAACCCGATCCGCAGTTGCTGCTGACCACGCAACTGGCACCGGAGCTGCGGGGTGTGAGCAAGGAACTGATGATGATTTCCGCCTACTTCGTGCCGGGCCAGCCGGGGCTGGTTTACCTGACCGGCCGTGCCGATGCGGGCGTGTCGGTGAGCCTGCTGACCAACTCGCTGGAAGCCACAGACGTGCCGGCGGTGCACGGTGGTTACGCGCCGTATCGCAAGGCGCTGCTGGAACATGGCGTGAAACTGTTTGAGCTGCGGCGTCAGCCTGGGGATAACTTCGGTAGCGGCCCGCACCTGTTTTACAGCAAATCGTTTCGCGGCTCGGATTCCAGCCTGCACAGCAAGGCGATGATCTTCGACGGAAAAAAAGCGTTCATCGGCTCGTTCAATTTCGACCCGCGTTCGGTGCTGTGGAACACCGAAGTCGGGGTGCTGGTGGACAGCCCGGAACTGGCTGCCCATGTTCGGGAGCTCGCCTTGCAGGGCATGGCGCCGGCGCTGAGTTACGAGGCGAAATTGCAGGATGGAAAAGTCGTCTGGGTTACCGAAGACAACGGCCAGATGCACACGCTGACCAAGGAGCCCGGCAGCTGGTGGCGAAGGTTCAATGCGTGGTTCAGCACCACGGTGGGACTGGAGCGGATGCTCTAGCAGCCCGCTCCACCCCGATCATCAGGCAGGCTCCGGCACCTTGCCGAACGCCCCTTGCCGCGACAGCAGAATCACCAGACCGAACGCCCCAGCCGCCATCAGCCACGGCAACGCGTGCCCACTGATCCACTGACTGCCCGCTCCCGCCATCAAAGGTCCGATCAGACAACCGACACCCCACAGTTGCGCAACATGCGCATTGGCTCGCACCAGCGCATCATCGCGGTAGCGCTCACCAATCAGGATCAGCGACAGGGTGAACAGGCCACCGGCACTGGCGCCGAACAGCACCCACAGCGGCCAGATCAACAAGGTGTCGATCAGCATCGGGATCGCCAGACTCGACAGCATCAGCACCACGGCGCAACCGGTGAACAAGGTCCGCCGCGACAGGTAGTCGGCCAGCGCACCGATGGGCAACTGCAGCAGCGCATCGCCCACCACCACGGTGCTGACCATCGCCAGCGCGATTTCCGCGGTAAAACCCTGTTGCAGGCAGTACACCGGCAACAGGGTCAGGATCATTGCCTCGAATGCGGCGAACAGCGACACCGCCCAGGCGATTGCCGGCAGCTCGCGAGCGAAGCCCCACAGATCGCCGAAGGTCACGCTGCTGGCTTCACTGCTCGGCGCCCCGCTGCGACCCAGCAGCAGAAGCGGAGACACCATCAACAGACCCACACCCACCCAGAAACCATAATCGTGATCAGTGCCAAGCGCGCCCAACAGCAGCGGGCCGGACAGTTGGCTCAACGCGTAACTGCTGCCATACAGCGCCACCAGCCGCCCGCGCCAGTGCTCGACCACCAGTTGATTGATCCAGCTCTCACCGAGGATGAACACGATGGTCAGGATTACCCCGATCATCAGCCGCAGCACCAGCCAGATCGGGTAACTCGGCAACAGTGCCAGCAGGCCGATGGACAATGCCCCGCCCCACAGACAAAGACGCATCAGGTTCGCCGTGCCGAAGCGCGCCGCCAGATGGCTGGAAATCTTCGCCCCCAGCAACACGCCAATGGCCGGCATCGCCGCCATCACGCCGATGGCGAAGGCGCCATAACCCCAGCCTTCCAGACGCAACGACACCAGCGGCATGCTGACACCGAGGGCCAGGCCAACACTCAAGACAGACGCCAAAACGGCGAAATACGTCGCCCAACGCATGGTCCACGCTCCTGTGGATATTTTTTGTATTCACACAAAACCAATGTGGGAGCGGGCTTGCTCGCGAATGCAGTCTGACAGTCGACATTGTTGCTGACTGACACACCGCTTTCGCGAGCAAGCCCGCTCCCACATGGGATCTCTGTTTCGTCAGGGAGCCCGGGGTGTCCGGGCTCCCGTCAACGGATTACAGCTTGATCCAGGTCGCCTTCAGCTCGGTGTACTTGTCGAAAGCATGCAGCGATTTGTCACGGCCGTTGCCCGACTGCTTGAAGCCGCCGAACGGCGCGGTCATGTCGCCGCCATCGTACTGATTGACCCACACGCTGCCGGCACGCAATGCCTTGGCGGTCAGGTGCGCCTTGGAGATGTCCTGAGTCCAGACCGCTGCCGCCAGACCGTAAGGCGTGTCGTTGGCGATGTTGATCGCTTCTTCGGCCGTGTCGAAGGCAATGACCGACAGCACCGGGCCGAAGATCTCTTCCTGGGCGATCTTCATCGCGTTGCTCACACCGTCGAAAATTGTCGGCTCGACGTAAGTGCCGCCGGTTTCCTGAAGGATGCGCTTGCCGCCGGCCACCAGTTTGGCGCCGTCGGTGTGGCCCGACTCGATGTAGGACAGCACGGTGTTCATCTGCTGGGTGTCGACCAGCGCACCGACATTGGTGGCCGGGTCCAGCGGATTGCCCGGTTTCCAGGCTTTCAAGGCCTCGATCACCATCGGCAGGAATTTGTCCTTGATCGAACGCTCGACCAGCAGGCGCGAACCGGCGGTGCAGACTTCGCCCTGGTTGAAGGCGATGGCGCTGGCGGCGGATTCAGCCGCCGCTTGCAGATCCGGCGCATCGGCAAACACGATGTTCGGGCTCTTGCCACCGGCTTCCAGCCAGACGCGTTTCATGTTCGATTCGCCGGAATAGATCATCAATTGCTTGGCGATCTTGGTCGAACCGGTGAATACCAAAGTGTCGACATCATTGTGCAGCGCCAGCGCCTTGCCGACGGTGTGGCCGTAGCCCGGCAGCACGTTCAGCACACCTTTCGGAATCCCGGCCTCGACTGCCAGCTCGGCGATACGGATGGCGGTCAGCGGGGATTTTTCCGACGGTTTGAGGATCACCGAGTTACCGGTCGACAGCGCCGGACCGAGTTTCCAGCAGGCCATCATCAGCGGGAAGTTCCAAGGCACGATGGCGCCGACTACGCCCACTGGCTCGCGGGTTACCAGACCCAGTTGGTCGTGAGGGGTAGCGGCGACTTCGTCGTAGATCTTGTCGATCGCCTCACCGCTCCAGCTCAGCGCTTGCGCCGCGCCCGGAACGTCGATGTACAGCGAATCGCTGATCGGCTTGCCCATGTCGAGGGTTTCGAGCAGGGCCAGTTCTTCGGCATGCTGTTTCAGCAAGCCGGCGAAACGGATCATGGTGGCTTTGCGTTTGGTCGGCGCCAGGCGCGACCAGACGCCGGAATTGAAGGTGGCGCGAGCGTTTTCCACGGCACGCTGGGCGTCGGCGGCGTCACAGCTGGCAATCTTGCCCAGCAGACGGCCATCGACCGGGCTGATGCACTCGAAGGTCTCGCCGGAGACGGCATCGGTGTACTCGCCATTAAGGTAGGCGCGGCCTTCGATCTTCAGGTCGCGGGCGCGTTGTTCCCAGTCGGCACGAGTCAGGGTGGTCATTCGAGTGTCCTCCTCTTGTTCAATACGAGCGCCGCGATCGTCGCGGTCGTCCTCAAGAATACTGCCCGGCCAGCCTGTTTTCGGCCCAAGGCATCCGCCACCCTAAACCAGCGGCCGGGGTTGTTTCAATATATTTGACATAAGGCGCTTATACAGCCTTGCGGCGTTCAATTTAATCAACATAGACTTTGGCCCTTTCAAGCCACCGCGCCGTCATCACGGGAGAAAACAACAATGAACATCCAGAACGTCGTCGACATCAGCCTGACCATGGATCAGGCCGAACGCTACCGCCCGGACCCGGCCAAAGTGCTCAAAGGCGATCCCGAACAAGCGGTGTTCAATCAGTACGACAGCCCTTGCGGGCAAATGGGCGTCGGCGTGTGGGAAGGTGCAGTCGGGCAGTGGACGGTGAATTACACCGAACACGAATACTGCGAAATCCTCCAGGGCGTTTCAGTACTGCGCGACAGTGAAGGCAATGCCAAGACCCTGCGTGTTGGCGACCGCTTCGTGATTCCGGCCGGTTTCCGCGGCACCTGGGAAGTGCTGGAGGCTTGCCGCAAGATCTATGTGATCTTCGAAGAAAAATAACTATGTAACGCACGACCGAATGCTGACGGGTTGAAAATCGGGTCGTCCATAAGGACATTCCCGTCACGTATAAGGAAGTGCGGCATGACCAAAATAGAAGCTTTCAACAAGATTCAGCACTTGATCGGCACCCCGTATGTAGAGACCGTAAAGGCCTACATCAACGAACTGACCGGTTTCACCGCCAGCGGGCCAATTCAAGGACCAGATAACCTCCGGGCCAGGTATAGGACCGTGGACATCTTCACCTGCAACGAAGGCAAGATCCTGTCGTTCCAGATCCACGAATAATTGGCGCCCACTGAAAGGCTTACCTTTCGAAGGCCTGCATCGCGAGATGCAGGCCTTTTTTGTCACGATCCCCCCCCCCGGCCACCACAATCGCCGGGCAACAAAAAAGGCCCGTATCGTGAGATACGGGCCTTTTTCGTAAGTCGGGAAAAATCAATTACTTGATTTTGCCTTCCTTGTAGATCACGTGCTTGCGAACAACCGGATCATATTTCTTGATCTCGATTTTGTCCGGGGTAGTACGCTTGTTCTTGTCGGTAGTGTAGAAGTGACCAGTACCGGCGCTCGAGATCAAACGAATCAATTCACGCATGATTAGCTCCCTTAAACCTTGCCGTCGCGACGCAGCTCGGCCAGCACAACGCTGATGCCACGCTTGTCGATGATACGCATGCCTTTGGCGGAAACGCGCAGGCGTACGAAACGTTTCTCTTCTTCAACCCAGAAGCGGTGATGCTGCAGGTTCGGCAGGAAACGACGACGGGTTTTGTTGTTTGCGTGGGAAATGTTGTTCCCAGTCACCGGACCCTTACCGGTAACTTGACATACTCTAGACATGCCTCAGCCCTCTAAAACCACATGCCCAACCCGGCATGGGTTGGCCGCTTAATCTCTAGTCATTGTGGCGCCAGGCGCCGCGATTCTTTAGAGGTCTTACCGGCTACACCTACAAGCGAAGGAACCGGGCCCCTAGAAAAGAGCGCTGCTTTATACCAGAAAGACCACGGAGCAACAACTTTCCGTGTGCAAAGAATGGCTAAAAAGCCGCTTTTCCCGCCCGCAAGCGGCTTGGGCAAAGGCTGGCGGCAATTTTTACCATTCGTCGAAGAAAACCGATCATACCCGCAATCGAGACTTTTCCCGCCGCCACTTCCGACAAATCATCAGCCACGCAGCCCCGAAAATGCAAAAAGGGGATAGTCATTTGCAATCGCGACCACTAGGGTAGGCCTTTTCCAGACTGCACTTGCAGATGGGCCTTCGATCTGTAAAGGAAGCCGACCATGCGCCTCGCTGCCCTCCCCCTGCTGCTTGCCCCGCTATTGCTGAGCCCCCTGGCCCATGCCGCCGCCCTGAGCGTGTGCACCGAGGCCAGCCCTGAAGGGTTCGACGTGGTGCAATACAACTCGCTGACCACCACCAACGCCTCAGCCGACGTGCTGATGAATCGCCTGGTGGACTTCGACACCGCCAGCGGCAAGGTGGTCCCGAGCCTGGCCGACAGCTGGGAAGTCAGCACCGACGGCCTGAGCTACGTGTTCAAGCTGCACCCGCAGGTGAAGTTTCACACGACTGATTACTTCAAGCCGACCCGCGAGCTGACCGCCGAAGACGTCAAATTCAGCTTCGACCGCATGCTCGACCCGGCCAACCCGTGGCACAAGGTCGCCCAGAGCGGCTTCCCGCACGCCCAGTCGATGCAGTTGCCGAGCCTGATCAAGAAAATCGACGCACTGGACCCGCTGACCGTGCGCTTCACTCTTGATCACCCAGACTCGACGTTCCTCGCGACCCTGAGCATGGGTTTTGCTTCGATCTATTCCGCCGAATACGCCGACAAACTGCTGAAGGCCGGCGCGACCGACAAGCTCAATAGCCAACCGGTCGGCACCGGCCCGTTTGTCTTCACCCGATTCCAGAAAGACGCGTCGATCCGCTACAAGGCCAACCCTGACTACTTCGGCGGAAAACCTTCGGTGGACCCTCTGATCTTCGCCATCACCCCGGACGCCAACGTGCGCCTGCAAAAGCTGCGGCGTAATGAGTGCCAGATTGCCCTGTCGCCGAAACCATTGGACGTACAGGCCGCGAAAGAAGAACCGACGCTGAAAGTCGAAAAGACTGACGCGTTCATGACTGCTTTCGTTGGGATCAACAGCCAGCATCCACCGTTGGACAAGCCGGAAGTGCGTCAGGCGATCAACCTCGCCTTCGACAAGGCCAACTACCTGAAAGCTGTGTTCGAAGACACCGCCGAAGCTGCCAACGGCCCATACCCACCAAACACGTGGAGCTACGCGAAGAACCTGCCGGGCTACCCGCACGACGTGGAAAAAGCCAAGGCGTTGCTGGCCAAGGCCGGATTGAAGGACGGCTTCCAGACCACTATCTGGACGCGCCCGTCCGGCAGCCTGCTCAACCCGAACCCGAGCCTCGGCGCACAACTGCTGCAATCGGACCTGGCGGAGATCGGCATTCAGGCGGAAATCCGCGTGATCGAATGGGGCGAGCTGATTCGCCGCGCCAAGGCTGGCGAGCATGACCTGCTGTTCATGGGCTGGGCCGGTGACAACGGCGACCCGGACAACTTCCTCACGCCGCAGTTTTCCTGCGCGGCGGTGAAGTCCGGCACCAACTTCGCCCGCTACTGCAACGCTGATCTGGACAAGCTGATCAGCGCCGGCAAGACCACCAGCGAGCAAGGTGTGCGTACCAAGCTGTATGAGCAGGCGCAGGCGCAGATCCAGCAGCAGGCCTTGTGGCTGCCGCTGGCGCATCCGACGGCGTATGCGCTGACGCGTAAAGACGTGCAGGGTTACTCGGTGAGCCCGTTCGGGCGGCAGGACTACTCCAGGGTCAACCTGAAATAACTGCCACACCCTGAAACCTGTGGGAGCTGGCTTGCCAGCGATGACGGCGGCACATTCAGCACAAATGTTGCCTGTCAGTCCGCTATCGCTGGCAAGCCAGCTCCCACAGGGATCGGCGTTTTCCTGAGAGTTACATCCAGCCACACTCCGCCATCGACAACGGCTCCCCATCACCAACAATGAAGTGATCGAGCACCCGCACATCGATGAACTCCAAAGCCTTCTGCAATCGCTTGGTCAATAATCGATCAGCCTGACTGGGGTCGGTGTTTCCCGACGGATGGTTATGGCACAGGATCACGGCCGCCGCGTTATTGGCCAACGAGCGCTTCACCACCTCCCGGGGATGCACCGCCGTATTGTCGATCGAGCCCCGAAACAGCGTTTCAAAGGTCAACACTTGATGTTTGGAGTCCAGAAACAGACAGCCAAACACTTCGTGCGGCTCGTGGCGCAACATGGCCTTGAGATAATCGCGGACCACCTGTGGATTCTCCAGCGCCGTTTTCTGCCGCATGCGCTCGGCCAAATGTCGCCGCCCCATCTCCAGTACAGCCTGCAGTTGAGCAAACTTCGCCGGCCCCAGGCCCAATTGCTCGCTGAACGCCCCGAGATCAGCCTCCAGCAACGCCCGCAGGCTGCCGAACTGATTCAGCAAGTGTCGCGCCAGATCCACCGCGCTTTTACCGGATACGCCGGTTCGTAGAAAAATCGCCAGCAATTCGGCATCGGAAAGACTTCCCGAACCCTGTTCAAGCAGCTTCTCCCGCGGCCTTTCCGCCGCCGGCCAATCGCGAATACTCATACACGTTCCTTGTCTGTGGGCACCGCTGTTCCGTAGCGGTCGCTGTGATATCGTAGCCCATCTTTTTTGCGGGCGAATTCACCCTGGGGAGGGGGTTTCGCCACGTATGTCACCAACGAAATGAAAGGCAGACCTATGCAGCGGCTGTATCGGAAACGCATCGTTCTGGGCGTCGGCGGCGGCATTGCTGCCTACAAGAGCGCCGACCTTGTGCGCCGCCTGATCGATCAGGGCGCCGAAGTGCGCGTGGTCATGACCCGTGGCGGCAGCGAATTCATCACCCCGCTGACCATGCAGGCCCTGTCTGGCCACCCGGTTCACCTGGACCTGCTCGACCCGGCCGCCGAAGCGGCGATGGGCCACATCGAACTGGCCAAATGGGCCGATCTGGTGCTGATCGCCCCGGCCACCGCCGACCTGCTCGCCCGCTTGGCCCAAGGCATCGCCAACGATCTGCTGACCACGCTGGTGCTGGCCACCGACGCCATCGTCGCTGTCGCCCCGGCCATGAACCAGGCCATGTGGCGCGATCCGGCGACCCAGGCCAACCTGCAACTCCTTGAAAGCCGTGGCCTGAAGACCTTCGGCCCGGCCTCCGGCAGCCAGGCCTGCGGTGACGTCGGCATGGGCCGCATGATGGAAGCCACCGACCTGGCCCAGCTCGCGGCGGACTGCTTCCAGCGCCAGGCGCTGACCGGCAAGCACGTGGTGATCACCGCCGGTCCGACCCAGGAAAACATCGACCCGGTGCGCTACATCACCAACCACAGCTCCGGCAAAATGGGCTTCGCCCTTGCGGAAGCGGCGGTGGAAGCCGGCGCCCGCGTGACCCTGATCAGCGGCCCGGTGCATTTGCCGACGCCGGACCGCGTGACCCGCATCGACGTGGTCAGCGCCCGCGACATGCTCGCCGCGTGTGAAGCCGCGATTCCTTGCGACATCTTTATCGCCTCGGCAGCGGTCGCGGACTACCGCCCGGAAGTCGTCGCCCCGCAAAAATTGAAGAAAGACCCTACGAGCGGTGACGGCTTCGTCCTGCAAATGGTGCGCAACCCGGACATCCTGGCCACCATTGCGACCCGTCCCGACCGTCCGTTCAGTGTCGGTTTCGCCGCCGAGACCGAACACCTGCTCGACTACGCTGCGCGCAAGCTGAAGGACAAGAATCTCGATCTGATCGTCGCCAACGACGTCGCCAACCCGAGCATCGGTTTCAACAGCGAAGAAAACGCCTGCAGCGTCATCGACCGTGGGCTGCACGCCACGGTTTTCGCCCAGACCAGCAAGAGCAAGATCGCTCGCCAGCTGGTCACTTTTATCGCCGAACGTCTGAACCAGGTTTAATTTACATGCACGCTTTGCAAGCCAAGATCCTCGACCCACGCATCGGCACCGAATTCCCGCTGCCGCAATACGCCACACCGGGCTCCGCCGGCCTCGACCTGCGCGCCATGCTGGAACAGGACATCGTGATCAAACCGGGTGAAACCGTGCTGATTCCTACCGGTCTGTCGGTCTATATCGGCGACCCGAACCTCGCCGCGCTGATCCTGCCGCGTTCGGGCATGGGCCATAAGCACGGCATCGTGCTGGGCAATCTGGTCGGCCTGATCGACTCCGACTACCAGGGCCCGCTGATGGTGTCCTGCTGGAACCGTGGCCAGACCGAATTCACCATGCCGGTCGGCGAGCGCCTGGCGCAGCTGGTGCTGGTGCCGGTGGTGCAGGCGCATTTCGAAATGGTTGAAGAGTTCGTCGAAACCGAGCGCGGCGCTGGTGGTTTTGGCCATTCCGGCACCAAGTGATCGGCTAGAAAATCGTCGTGGCGAGGCAGTATTTCTCGCCACGAATTTCAAATTGTCATCTGCTAGGTTTAGCGCCGGAAATCAAGGCATTGGCAGGCCGAAGCCACGCCGGTCAAGGCGTCATGGCCCTTTCACACCACGAACTCTCTGTGAAAACCGCCGTCATACCCTTCAGTTTGAGCCTGCCGTCGAGATGATTCGTCGGTGTGTCCCGCCACTTTCGAGATGGAGCATTTCTGCAGATGAGCCCCCCCGCCCAAGTCGCCCCGAAGCTTCCCGACAGCATCTTCCGCGCCTATGACATTCGCGGCACCGTGCCGGAATTCCTCAATGCCGAAACCGCTTACTGGATCGGCCGCGCCATCGGTTCCCAGAGCCTGGCCCAGGGTGAACCGAATGTTTCCGTCGGCCGTGATGGCCGCCTGTCTGGCCCGGAGCTGGTCGCTGAACTGATTCGCGGTATCGCCGAAAGCGGCTGCCATGTCAGCGACGTCGGCCTGGTGCCGACCCCGGCGCTGTATTACGCCGCCAACGTGCTGGCCGGCAAATCCGGCGTGATGCTCACTGGCAGCCACAACCCGTCGAACTACAACGGCTTCAAGATTGTGATCGCCGGCGACACCCTCGCCAACGAACAGATCCAGGCCCTGCATGAGCGCCTCAAGACCGGCAACCTCAGCAGTGGCCAGGGCAGCGTGACCCAAGTCGAGATCCTCGACCGCTATACCACCGAAATCGTCCAGGACATCAAGCTGGCCCGACGCCTGAAAGTCGTGGTCGACTGCGGCAACGGCGCGGCCGGCGTGATCGCCCCGCAACTGATCGAAGCACTGAACTGCGAGGTCATCCCGCTGTTCTGCGAAGTCGACGGCAACTTCCCGAACCATCACCCGGACCCGGGCAAACCTGAGAACCTCGTCGACCTGATCGCCAAGGTCAAGGAAACCAAGGCTGACATCGGCCTGGCCTTCGACGGTGACGGCGACCGCGTCGGCGTGGTGACCAACACCGGCACCATCGTTTTCCCGGACCGTCTGCTGATGCTGTTTGCCCGCGACGTGCTGGCCCGCAACCCGGGCGCGGAAATCATCTTCGACGTCAAATGCACCCGCCGCCTGATCCCGCTGATCAAGGAATATGGCGGCCAGTCGCTAATGTGGAAGACCGGTCACTCGTTGATCAAAAAGAAAATGAAACAGTCCGGCGCGTTGTTGGCCGGTGAAATGAGCGGGCACATCTTCTTCAAGGAGCGCTGGTTCGGTTTCGACGACGGCATTTACAGCGCTGCACGGCTGCTGGAGATCCTCAGCAAGGAAAAATCCGATGCGGAAACGCTGTTCGCGACCTTCCCGAACGATATTTCTACGCCGGAAATCAATATCCATGTGACCGAAGAGAGCAAATTCAGCATCATTGATGCACTGCACGATGCGCAGTGGGGCCCAGGCGCCGACCTGACCACCATTGACGGCGTGCGGGTCGATTACGCCAAAGGCTGGGGCCTGGTGCGCGCCTCCAACACCACACCGGTGCTGGTGCTGCGCTTCGAGGCCGATGACGAGGCTGAATTGCAACGCATCAAGACTGTGTTCCATGCCCAACTGAAACGCGTTGCACCTGATCTCCAACTACCGTTCTGATTTCTGATTCACCCGGAGCCCTGAATGACCCTCGAACGCGAAGCCGCCGCCCACACCGCCCAGGTCCTGTCCGAAGCGCTGCCTTACATCCGACGTTATGTCGGCAAGACCCTGGTGATCAAATACGGCGGCAACGCGATGGAAAGCGAGGAGCTGAAAACCGGCTTCGCCCGCGACATCGTCTTGATGAAAGCCGTGGGCATCAACCCGGTGGTGGTACACGGCGGCGGCCCGCAGATCGGTGATCTGCTCAAGCGCCTGTCGATCGAAAGCCACTTCGTCGATGGCATGCGCGTTACAGACGCGGCGACCATGGACGTGGTGGAAATGGTCCTCGGCGGCCAGGTCAACAAAAGCATCGTCAACCTGATCAACCGTCACGGCGGCAGCGCCATCGGCCTGACCGGTAAAGACGCCGGGCTGATTCGTGCGAAGAAGCTCACTGTTACCCGCCAGACCCCGGAGATGACTCAGCCGGAAATCATCGACATCGGTCAGGTAGGCGAAGTGGTCGGGATCAACACCGAACTGCTGAACCTGCTGGTCAAAGGCAACTTCATCCCGGTGATCGCGCCGATTGGCGTAGGTGAGAACGGCGAGTCGTACAACATCAACGCTGACCTGGTGGCTGGTAAAGTCGCCGAAGCGCTGAAAGCCGAGAAGCTGATGCTGCTGACCAACATCGCCGGCCTGATGGACAAGTCGGGCACCGTGCTGACCGGCCTGAGCACCCAGCAGGTCGACGACCTGATCGCCGACGGCACGATCTACGGCGGCATGCTGCCGAAGATCCGCTGCGCACTGGAGGCGGTTCAGGGCGGCGTGGGCAGCTCGCTGATCATCGACGGCCGCGTACCGAACGCGATCCTGCTGGAAATCTTCACCGACACCGGTGTGGGCACGCTGATCAGCAATCGCAAGCGTCCGTAAGCCGTAGCGCAAACAAAAAGACCCCGCTCAGTCAGACTGAGCGGGGTCTTTTTTTGCCCTGAAGAAGCGATCAGACGCCGAACTGGGCGCGATAGGCTTCAACGGCTGGCAGGTGCTGCTTGAGCTGCGGGTCGTCTGCCAGGAATTCCAGCACCTGGTTCAGCGACACGATGCTGATGACCGGAATGCCGAAATCACGCTCGACTTCCTGAATCGCCGACAGCTCGCCGTTGCCGCGCTCCTGACGGTTCAGGGCGATCAGCACGCCGGCGGCCTTGGCGCCGTCCTGGGAAGCGATGATCTGCATCACTTCACGGATCGCGGTGCCGGCGGTGATCACGTCGTCGATGATCAACACGTCGCCGGTCAGCGGCGCGCCGACCAGACTGCCGCCTTCGCCGTGGGCCTTGGCTTCCTTGCGGTTGAAGCACCAAGGCAGGTCACGGTTGTGGTGTTCGGCCAGCGCCACGGCAGTGGTCGCTGCCAGCGGGATGCCTTTGTAGGCCGGACCGAACAGCACGTCGAACGCAATACCGCTCTCAGCGATAGCTGCGGCGTAGAAACGCCCCAGCTGCGCCAGCGCGGAACCCGAGTTGAACAGGCCGGCATTGAAGAAGTAAGGACTGGTGCGCCCGGACTTCAGGGTGAACTCACCGAAGCGCAAAACGCCGCGATCGATGGCAAAGCGAATGAAATCGCGCTGATACGCTTGCATGAAAAAAACCCCAAATACCACGGATTTAGCTAATTAGCTTGACGCCGTGTATCATACACGCACGCGATTTTTGGGGCCATTTATGCGGATCATCAGTGTGAACGTCAATGGTATTCAGGCTGCAGTCGAGCGAGGTTTGCTCAGTTGGCTGCAGGCACAGAATGCCGACGTCATCTGCCTGCAGGACACCCGTGCCTCCGCCTTTGAACTGGATGACCCAGCCTTCCAACTGGACGGCTACTTCCTTTATGCCTGCGATGCTGAAGTCCCTGCCCAAGGCGGCGTGGCTTTGTATTCGCGGTTGCAACCGAAGGCTGTCATCAGCGGTCTCGGTTTCGAGACGGCCGACCGCTACGGGCGCTACCTGCAAGCAGATTTCGACAAAGTCAGTATTGCCACCTTGCTGCTTCCTTCGGGGATGAACGGCGATGAGGACTTGAACCAGAAGTTCAAGCTCATGGACGACTTCGGCAAGTACCTGGACAAACAGCGGCGCAAACGTCGCGAGTACATTTATTGTGGCTCGCTGTACGTCGCGCAGCAGAAGCTCGACATCAAGAACTGGCGTGACAGCCAGCAATCCCCGGGCTTCCTGGCGCCAGAACGCGCCTGGATGGACGAGATTGTCGGCAACATGGGCTACGTCGATGCCCTGCGCGAAGTCAGTCGTGAAGGCGACCAGTACAGCTGGTGGCCGGACAACGAACAGGCCGAGATGCTGAATCTGGGCTGGCGCTTCGACTACCAGATCCTGACCCCGGGCCTGCGGCGCTTCGTGCGCAGCGCACGCCTGCCGCGTCAGCCACGGTTCTCGCAGCACGCGCCGCTGATCGTCGACTATGACTGGACGCTGACCATCTAAGCGTCCTATCGCGGTTGAAAAAATGCCCGTATCGCAAGATACGGGCATTTTTGTTGGAAAAGACCTCAGACCACGGCGAAAAACGGCAGGGCCAGGTACAGTTTGATCACAATGACATTGATGATGTCGATGAAAAACGCCCCAACCATCGGTACCACCAGAAATGCTATCTGCGAAGGCCCGTAGCGCTGTGTCACTGCCTGCATGTTGGCAATGGCTGTTGGTGTCGCACCCAGCCCGAACCCACAGTGCCCTGCCGCCAGCACAGCCGCATCATAGTTGCGCCCCATCACCCTGAACGTCACGAAGATCGCGAACAGCGCCATGACCAGCGCCTGCACCGCCAGAATGATGAAAATCGGCAACGCCAACGCCGCCAGATCCCACAGCTTGAGGGACATCAGCGCAATCGCCAGAAACAGCGACAGACTGACGTTGCCCAGCACCGAGACCTCGCGCTCAAACACCTGATACAAACCAAGCGCCGAAAGGCCGTTGCGCAACACCACCCCCACGAACAGCACACAAACGAATGTCGGCAATTCGAATGCCGTCCCGTGCAACAGGCCATTCAGAAGATTACCGGCCAACAGGCTGACAGCGATCAGGGCAAGGGTCTCGATAAACGAAAATGGAGTTATCGAGCGTTCTTTGTTCGGCTGTTCAAAACCCTTTGGCAGGCGCGGCACCTCTTGCAAGTCGCAGCCAGGCACCTGAACACGCTTGATGAGCAAGCGCGCAACCGGCCCACCGATCAAACCACCCAGCACCAGACCGAAAGTTGCGGAGGCAATCGCCAGTTCAGAGGCGGAAGCCAGACCGTATTTCTCATTGAATACCGCTCCCCAGGCTGCGCCGGTCCCGTGACCACCCGCCAGTGTAATAGAGCCCGTCAACAGCCCCATCAGCGGGTCGAGCCCCAGCATTGTGGCAAGGCCGATCCCCATGGCGTTCTGCAGCACCAGAAGCCCGGTGACCGCCAATAGAAAGATCCCGACAACACGACCGCCCTTCTTGAGGCTGGCGAAGTCTGCACTCAGACCGATTGTGGCAAAAAACGCCAGCATCAGCGGTGTTTGCAGCGAGGTATCGAAGCGAACTTCCATATCAAACGTTCGCAACACCAAAAGAGCCAGAGCAACCAACAGGCCACCCGCTACCGGCTCGGGAATATTGAAATTGCGCAGTAAACCAACCCGCGCGACAAGACCACGTCCCAGTAGAAGTACGAGGGAGGCGGCCACGAGCGTTCCGTAAAAATCGAGCTGAATCATCTGAGTTATTCTTGGCTATATATTCAGAGGCGAACTTTCCCTGGAAACGCCTCATGAGCCGGCGGACTTACTCAACACCGACAACACTGGAATTCAAGAGCCTTCGATGGCTTGAACATATCGAAATATTTCTGAAGGAATATTACGTGCGGCAACCTTAACAAGCGAAAAGTCATGCTGCCAATAACCTTGATCACTATTAAGGCATTACAGTTGTGACTAAAAATGTAAGGCCAAATATATATCAAACCTTTTCTACCGCTCATCGCAGACAGACTAATCCTACAAGCAATAGAGCTTTATTTAGTTGCGAAAAGGCCCTGACAAGTCAGGGCCTTTAAAACATGTTGAATTATATATTCCAACATGAATGCTTCGACTGAAGACTATTTGATCAAACGCCAAGTGAACGGGTAGCGGTAGGGAAAGCCTTCGTTGGCTTTCACCCCACCGATGATCGTCAGCACCAACGCAGCAATGGCCAGCAGACCGAACAATACGAAGCCGATAATCAGTAACATCAGGACGAAGCAGATCATCGAAGCAATCGCTACGGTGATCTGAAAATTCAGCGCCTCTTTACCCTGCGCATCGATAAACGGATCCGTCTCGCGCTTCATCTGCCACAGGACCAGCGGCCCGATCAGCGTGCCGAACGGAATCCAGATCCCCAGCAAGGCGGACAAGTGACAAAACATCGCCCACTGACGAACCTCCTGGCTCGGCTTGGGCAGCAACTCTTGCTCATCACTCATCGCGTCCTCCTTGCGGTTACGAAACTGCTCAGTCGGCCAGTGCAGCCGTTTGCAGTTCGAAGATTTCGTTCATGCCTTTCTTGGCCAGTTCCAGCATGGCATTCAGGTCTTCAGGCTGGAACGGTGCGCCTTCGGCGGTGCCCTGCACTTCGATGAAACCACCGGTGCTGGTCATGACCACGTTGAGGTCGGTCTCGGCGGCGGAATCTTCAAGATAGTCCAGATCCAGCACCGGCTCGCCCTGGTACATACCCACGGAGACAGCAGCGATCATTTGCTTGAGCGGGTCGCCGCCTTTCAGGCCGCCGCGCTTCTTGATCACTTTCAAGGCATCGACCAGCGCAACCATGGCGCCGGTGATCGAGGCGGTGCGGGTGCCGCCGTCAGCCTGGATCACGTCGCAATCAACGTACAGGGTGACGTCGCCCAGCTTGGACATGTCCAGCGCGGCGCGCAGGGAGCGGCCGATCAGACGCTGGATTTCAAGGGTACGACCGCCCTGCTTGCCACGGCTTGCTTCACGCTGGTTACGCTCGCCAGTGGCACGCGGCAGCATGCCGTACTCGGCGGTCAGCCAGCCTTGACCCTGACCTTTCAGAAAACGCGGCACGCCGTTTTCGACGCTGACGGTGCAGATGACTTTGGTATCACCGAATTCGACCAGTACCGATCCTTCGGCGTGCTTGGTGTAGTTGCGGGTAATGCGGATCGAGCGGAGCTGATCGGCAGCGCGACCACTTGGACGTTTCATAGGAGATACCTGTACTGGGGACGGAAAACTGCCGAGCATTATAGAGCGCTGCACCGTCACTGGGCACTTGTTAAAAATCCGCGCCGACGACCGAAGCCCCTGAACCACGCATTACCGACGGGTTGCAGCCCTTTGCCACACCGTGTGTTTGGGCGCATCCGCCGCACTGCGCTACAATCCTGCGCCTTTGCTGCCAGTCGGCTTAAATTCATTCATATCGCGCCCGCGGAACTGCTGCGGCGCGCCGATCTGCATTGCGAGGTCACCGCCATGGTGCACAGCATGACCGCCTTCGCCCGCGTCGAAAAAGCCGGCGTTCAGGGCACCCTGAGCTGGGAACTGCGCTCGGTCAACAGCCGTTACCTGGAACCCCACCTGCGCTTGCCGGAGTCGTTCCGCGACCTCGAAGGCGCCATCCGTGAAGCGCTGCGCCAGGGCCTGTCCCGAGGCAAACTGGAATGCACCCTGCGTTTTACCGAAGAAAGCACCGGCAAGCCGCTGCAAGTGGACCGCGAACGCGCCGCGCAACTGGTCGCCGCCGCTGAAACCGTCGCAGGCCTGATCCAGAACCCGGCCGCGCTGAACCCGCTGGAAGTGCTGGCCTGGCCCGGCGTACTGGTCGCCGACGCCAGCGATCCGCAGGCCCTCAATGCCGAGGCCCTGGCCCTGTTCAATCAAGGCCTTAGCGAACTCAAGGCTGGCCGCGAGCGCGAAGGCGCGGAGCTGGCGCGGCTGATCAACGATCGCCTGACTTCCATCGAAGAAGATGTGGTGACCCTGCGCGAACTGGTTCCGCAGATGCTCGCCACCCAGCGCCAGAAAGTCCTCGACCGCTTCGCCGACATGAAGGCCGAGATGGACCCGCAGCGCCTGGAACAGGAAATGGTCATGCTCGCGCAAAAGAGCGACGTGGCCGAAGAACTGGATCGCCTGAGCACTCACATCATCGAAGTTCGCCGGGTGCTCAAATCCGGCGGTGCCGCCGGCCGGCGCCTGGACTTCCTGATGCAGGAACTCAACCGCGAAGCCAACACACTGGGCTCCAAGGCCTTCGACCCGCGCAGCACCCAGGCGGCGGTCAACCTCAAGGTGTTGATCGAGCAGATGCGCGAACAAGTGCAGAATATTGAGTAAGGCAACAGACATGACCCACAGCACCGGCACCCTGTACATCATTTCCGCCCCTTCGGGCGCGGGCAAGAGCAGTCTGGTCAAGGCCCTGACCGACGCCAACCCGGAAATCCGCGTCTCGATTTCCCACACCACCCGCGCCATGCGCCCGGGCGAAGTGGACGGCGTGAACTATCACTTCGTGACCCGCGAAGAGTTCGTGAAGATGGGCGAGCACGGCGACTTCCTCGAACGTGCCGAAGTCTTCGGCAACTTCTACGGCACCTCGCAAAGCCGCCTGCAACAGACGCTGGACGAAGGTCATGACCTGATTCTGGAAATCGACTGGCAAGGCGCCGAGCAGGTACGCAAGCTGATGCCGCAGGCCCGCTCGATCTTCATTCTGCCGCCATCGCTGCAGGCCCTGCACCAGCGCCTGACCAACCGCGGTCAGGACAGCGACGAGATCATCGACGGCCGGATGCGCGAAGCCGTCAGCGAGATGAGCCACTACGTCGAGTACGACTACCTGATCATCAATGACGATTTCGCTCATGCACTGGATGATCTGAAAGCGATTTTCCGCGCCAATCAGTTGCAACAGAAACGCCAACAGGTGCGTTTCGGCAAATTGCTGGCTGAATTGCTGGGCTGAAACAGCACTTCCCAAAACCGCTGCAAGGGCTTTACATTGGTACTCGCAGCGCGTTGAAGAGTCTGGTCAAAAAATCAGCGCTTCCCTAATCGCTGGTGATTTTTTAAACTGTTGAGTCCGCTCGCCCAACCGGGCAGCGCGCATATTGCATTCGCTCCGAGGAATACCATGGCCCGCGTAACCGTTGAAGACTGCCTAGAACACGTGGAAAACCGCTTTGAGCTGGTCATGCTCTCTACCAAGCGTGCCCGTCAACTGGCCACCGGCGGCAAAGAGCCCCTGGTACAGTGGGAAAACGACAAACCGACCGTAGTTGCGCTGCGTGAAATCGCTGAAGGCCTGATGAGCTACGAGTTCATCGCCGAGCAGGAAATCGTCCACGAAGACCCTGTCTTCGCTGCGTTCGAGGACGAGTCCAACGAGGCCGTCTAAGCCTATGCCTGGTCGACGTAGCACGGCGCGGGATCACAGCTTACGGCAGGAGTCATCATGCCGAGCATAGACGCCCTCGCCGATCGCTTATCGACCTACCTCGGCAACGACCAGGTCAACCTGGTCCGCCGAGCGTATTTCTACGCCGAACAAGCCCACGACGGCCAACGCCGCCGCAGCGGCGAGGCGTACGTCACGCATCCTCTTGCCGTGGCCAATATTCTTGCCGACATGCACATGGACCATCAGAGCCTGATGGCCGCGATGCTGCATGACGTGATCGAAGACACCGGTATCGCCAAGGAAGCGCTGCAAGCGCAGTTCGGTGAAACCGTGGCCGAACTGGTCGACGGGGTCAGCAAACTGACCCAGATGAACTTCGAGACCAAGGCCGAAGCCCAGGCTGAAAACTTCCAGAAAATGGCCATGGCCATGGCACGCGACATTCGCGTGATCCTGGTCAAACTCGCCGACCGCCTGCACAACATGCGCACGCTGGAAGTGCTGTCCGGCGAGAAACGCCGGCGCATCGCCAAGGAAACCCTCGAGATCTACGCACCCATCGCCAACCGCTTGGGCATGCACGCGATCCGCATCGAGTTCGAAGACCTCGGCTTCAAGGCCATGCATCCGATGCGCTCCGCGCGGATCTACCAGGCGGTCAAGCGCGCCCGGGGCAACCGCAAGGAAATCGTCAACAAGATCGAAGAGTCCCTTGGCCATTGCCTCGCCATCGACGGCATCCAGGGCGAAGTCAGCGGTCGCCAGAAACACCTCTACGGCATCTACAAGAAAATGCGCGGCAAGCGTCGGGCCTTCAACGAGATCATGGACGTCTACGCGTTCCGGATCATCGTCGACAAGGTCGATACCTGCTACCGCGTGCTGGGTGCTGTGCATAATTTGTACAAACCGTTGCCGGGGCGCTTCAAGGATTACATCGCGATCCCCAAGGCCAACGGCTATCAGTCGCTGCACACCACGCTGTTCGGCATGCACGGTGTACCGATCGAGATCCAGATCCGCACCCGTGAAATGGAAGAGATGGCCAACAACGGCATCGCCGCCCATTGGCTGTACAAATCCAGCGGCGACGAGCAGCCGAAAGGCACTCACGCCCGCGCCCGTCAGTGGGTCAAGGGCGTGCTGGAAATGCAGCAACGTGCCGGCAACTCGCTGGAATTCATCGAGAGCGTGAAGATCGACCTGTTCCCGGACGAGGTCTACGTGTTCACGCCCAAAGGCCGGATCATGGAGCTGCCCAAAGGCTCCACGGCGGTCGACTTTGCCTACGCGGTGCACACTGACGTCGGCAACAGCTGCATCGCCTGCCGGATCAACCGTCGTCTCGCGCCGCTGTCCGAACCGCTGCAAAGCGGCTCCACGGTCGAGATCGTCAGCGCTCCCGGCGCACGGCCGAACCCGGCGTGGCTCAACTTCGTGGTCACCGGCAAGGCGCGGACCCACATCCGCCATGCGCTGAAACTGCAGCGCCGCTCCGAATCCATCAGCCTCGGCGAGCGCCTGCTGAACAAGGTGCTCAACGGTTTCGACAGTGCCCTGGAACAGATTCCGGCCGAACGCGTGAAGGCGATGCTCACCGAGTACCGCCTCGAACTGATCGAAGACCTGCTCGAAGACATCGGTTTGGGCAACCGCATGGCCTACGTCGTGGCGCGCCGCCTGCTCGGCGAAGGCGAACAACTGCCAAGCCCGGAAGGCCCGCTGGCGATTCGCGGCACCGAAGGCCTGGTTCTCAGTTACGCCAAATGCTGTACGCCGATTCCGGGCGACCCGATTGTCGGTCACCTGTCGGCGGGCAAAGGCATGGTCGTGCACCTGGACAACTGCCGCAACATCAGCGAAATCCGCCACAACCCGGAAAAATGCATCCAGCTCTCGTGGGCCAAGGATGTCACCGGCGAATTCAACGTCGAACTGCGCGTCGAGCTGGAACACCAGCGCGGCCTGATCGCCCTGCTGGCCAGCAGCGTCAACGCAGCCGACGGCAATATCGAGAAAATCAGCATGGACGAACGCGATGGCCGCATCAGCGTCGTCCAACTGGTGGTCAGCGTCCACGACCGTGTGCACCTGGCCCGCGTGATCAAGAAACTGCGCGCCCTGACCGGGGTGATCCGCATCACCCGTATGCGTGCATAACCACCCCATTACAAGGAGTCATACATGACCAAGACTGTTATCACCAGCGACAAGGCCCCGGCCGCCATCGGCACTTACTCCCAGGCGATCAAGGCTGGCAACACTGTCTACATGTCGGGCCAGATCCCGCTGGATCCGAAAACCATGGAACTGGTCGAAGGCTTCGAAGCCCAGACCGTTCAGGTGTTCGAAAACCTGAAAGCCGTAGCCGAAGCCGCTGGCGGTTCGTTCAAGGACATCGTCAAGCTGAACATCTTCCTCACCGACCTGAGCCACTTCGCCAAGGTCAACGAGATCATGGGCAAGTATTTCGACCAGCCGTATCCGGCCCGCGCCGCCATCGGCGTTGCTGCCCTGCCAAAGGGTTCGCTGGTTGAAATGGATGCCATTCTGGTCATCGAGTAATGCGCACGGCGCAGCTTTCAAAGCTGCGCCGACTGCTCTGCGGTAAAGAAAAGGTTTTGAAAGGATTCCACCATGCGCAAAGCGCTTGCTCTCTCGCTGCTCGCCATTTTCCTCGGCGGTTGCGCCAGCAACCCTGCCGACCGTGACATCAGCGGCACCTGGATCAATCAGGTCGCCATCGATGCCGCCGCCAAGGGCGGCCCACTGCGCGAAGCGCTTCAGGCCTATGGCCCGAACCTGGAATGGGACATCAACACCAAGGCCAGTCAGGCCCGCTTCACCAACGGCTTTGAGAACGTCGAAGGACGACTGCTGGGCGAACAGTCCGGCGCCTGGAAAGTCGATTTCTACGGCAGTTCCGGCAGCGAACTGAAGCGCGACGGCAGCCAGTTGCACCAGGCTGCGAGCGAAAACGAACCGCAGCAGGTCTTCGACCGCGCCCAGATCCCCGTGCCGGAAGGCGCTCCGATCGGCGCCAGCTTCGAACGCGCCCTGTACGCGGCCTACCTGGGCGGCAACTGGAAGATCGCCAGCGGCCAGGGTGAAGGTGCCACCGTACAGTTCCAGGCTGACGGACAAGTCTCCGGCCTGCCTGGCGCCGACCGTTATGCCTTGTGTCTGGCGGGCGACTGCGCCTCGATGAGCAGCGGCAACGACAGCATGTGGCTGCAGCAGAACGGCCAGGGCAACAACTGGATCTTTGTGCGCAAGGGCAAGGAACTGGAAATTCTGCAGGCCGTGAACACAGCGCTGGCGGATGAACAACCGCAGTTCAGCCCCGGCGAACGCAAGTGGCTACTCGAAAAGCAGTAACCCACCGTTGAAACTACAGTAGATCGAAGGTGGGAGCGGGGTTTTTCGTGAATAAGGGCTGTTCGGGAACCCAAAGGTATCCTTCAACACCACCCTCGCGAGCAAAAACGCTCCCC
>NZ_JBSVWF010000056.1:0-42679 GCF_054071635.1 Pseudomonas sp. SDO52101_S400
ATGCATTCCAAATGTGGGAGCGGGCTTGCTCGCGAAGGCGTCACCCCGGTTTCAGGAAGGAAACCGGCATTACGCATCACCAGGCATTCAAAACAATAACTACCGATCCGGGCGGCGCTCACCAAGCCCCGCCACGGCTTCGGCCATCCGAAATCTGCCGATTTCACGGAGCAAACACACATGAGTGCATCACCCGATCTCTCAGCCGCCGTTGCCGACAGCGATGCCGAACAACTGCGCCAACTGGGCTACACCTCCAACTTCAACCGCAGCATGAGCCTGTGGGAAAACTTCGCGCTGGGCTTCACTTATCTGTCACCGGTCGTAGGGGTTTATACCCTGTTCGGCCTGTGCCTGGCGGCCGGCGGGCCACCGATGTTCTGGGCCTATTTGCTGGTCGGCTGCGGGCAATTGCTGGTGTGCCTGATCTTCGGTGAAGTGGTGTCGCAGTTCCCGATTTCCGGCGGTGTCTACCCGTGGGCGCGACGGCTGGTGGGCAAGAAATGGGCGTGGATGGTCGGTTGGATCTACTCCATCGCCCTGTGCGTAACCATTGCCGCCGTTGCAGTTGGCGCCGGCCCGTACCTCGCGGCCATGCTGGGTTTTGAGCCGAGCAACAACACCAACATCGTCATCGCCCTGGTGCTGACGCTGTTCGCCACCTTGGTCAACCTCAGCGGCACCAAAGTGCTGGCACGGATCGCCATGTTCGGCTTCCTCTGCGAACTGGTGGGCGCGGTGATCGTCGGCGTGTACCTGCTGATTTTCGAGCGTCACCAGCCGATCAGCGTGCTGTTCAACACCTTCGACATCAGCGTCGACGGCTCCTACCTGCCGGCCTTCCTCACCGCGTCGCTGGCGGGGATGTTCCTCTACTACGGCTTCGAAGCCTGCGGCGACGTGGCCGAAGAAACCCCGAACCCGAGCGCAAAAATCCCGGTGGCCATGCGCATGACCATCTACATCGGCGGCATCGCGGCGATGTTCGCTTGCCTCGCGCTGATCCTCGCTGTGCCGGACATGCAAGCGGTGATCAACGGCACCGACAAGGACCCGGTCACCACCATCCTCAACAACGCCTTCGGCCCCGTCGGTTCGAAAGTGGTGATGGGCGTGGTGATGATTTCCTTCATCTCCTGCGTCATCAGCCTGCAAGCGGCGGCAAGTCGTCTGCTGTACTCCTATGCTCGCGATGAAATGGTCATCGGCAGCCGACTGCTGAAAAAGATTTCTCCTACGACCCAGGTGCCAGTTGCCGCGCTGTTCGTGTCCGGCGTCCTGCCCGGCCTGATAATCGCCCTCGGCTTCTTCCTGCAAGACGCCGTGGCCACCATCGTCAGCTTCGCCGCCATCGGCATCTACCTCGCGTTCCAGATGATCGTCCTCGCCGCCCTGTACGCCCGCAGCAAAGGCTGGAAACCCAGCGGCAAATTTACCCTCGGCGCCTGGGGCTGGCCAGTGAACATCGGCGCGCTGGTGTACGGCGTCGGCGCAATCATCAACATGGCCTGGCCCCGCACGCCGGATGCGGCGTGGTACATCAACTACGCGATGGTGCTGAGCACGGCGATCGTGATTGGTCTGGGGCTGGTTTATATGTGGATTGGCAAGCCGTATGACCATGGGAAGGCGCCGGCTGGGGATGCCTGGAAGGTGGGTCGCTAACAGAACACAACCTGCCCGCAGGGATGCGGGCATGGTTCGCATGACTAGATCAATTGGGGTTTGGAGAGGGTTTCAAACTCATCCATCAGTAAATGGATTTCTGTACTTGGGTTGGGCTCACCACTGACAGAAACATCCTCAAGAATTTTCGGTGCCAGCGTTCTTGCCACATTGAATGGTTCTCCAAGCAGTTGAGTGAAATAGCTGATGTCCTTTCCCTTTTCATATCTAAACATGCCGGGCTTCGCTCTCAGGCTTTTGGTAACCAGATCACCCGGAGAGTTTTTCCCGACCGCCCTGAAAGGCTTTCGATTGAAACCAAAGTGCAGCAGAAGCCAAAACTCAAAACATGGATACGAGGCGATGACTGTGATCCTGGGATGAGACCTCGCAACATTCAGTGCCCGCTCGAAGCACAAGTGAGTATCACGATCCAACACACAGAACACTTTGTCGAACTGCTTTTGTCGCACAACCGCGCGCTCGACTATCCCGCTCGGATGCGTAATTCCGCAATGGACGATTTCAACTTGTGCCTTGGCCCGAAAATAAAATGCGGCCTCCTCCAGATAACGCTTCCCTGACTTACTGTCCTCACACAAGACCAACACTTTCGGCTGCGCCTTGAAACGTGAACCCTTTCGATCAAACGACCTGTTCGAACCCACCATTCTCAATCCCGCCTTAACAGCGGCAATCCGCGATAGCGGCCTTCGAAATAGCGTTTCTCGACATCCTCACTTTCCCGTCCCTCAAAATCGTGCACGGAAAACAGGCTGGTAGCGCCGTGGGAATCGCGTTCGGTGATCCAGAACTGATCCCGCCTAAGAACCTTTTCATTCATCAGGTGCGTGTCGTGAGTGGTAAAGATGAGCTGAGTGTTCAGACCACTGCTCAAGTGCTTGCCAATCAAGTCAGCCACGATTTCAGGATGAAGGCTGCTGTTCAGTTCATCGACACACAAGACCCCGCTACCCCCGGCCTGATTGATCATGAACCAGGGTAGCCAGAAGCCGATCAGATTCTTTGTGCCACACGATTCTTCGGAAAAGTCGAAGTCGGCATCACCTGAAATACTGGAATGCGTGAGGGTCAGCTTGTCCTTTTGCGCCGCCGCGAAGAATTCTTTCAAATTGAGTTTTCCATTGCCCGAGGTCGCTATGTCTTCGTCCGCGTTGAGTTGAATGGCCGATACGGGAATATCCAGAGCCTTGAGAAAGTCGCGAAGGTCACTCGTATGGTTCTTGACCATTTTCAGGAATCGAATCGACGCTGTGGACAAGCCGAGCATGTTGTTCTGCTCTACCACCAACAACCCGGTTTGAAACCAACTGAACGGTAAGCGCAACTGGCTCAACTCTTCGCTGCTATTGGCAACGGCTTGCGCGATAAACATCATCTTCGGACTGGTTAAACGACGCCAGGCATTGTGTACTTCCTTGCCACCCTCAAGGTTTTTACCAAACACATAGTGCTCGCCCTCCGCATCAAACTGGCGGCGATAGAGCAGGGTTTCCTTTCCTTTGGGGTAGACGAGCAATTGCTCCTGAACAACTCTCTGGGCAGTGAGTCCGAGCGCGAACCGATAGCGCAGCCCGGCTTGTATAAAGTCGTACTCAAAAAGGCTGGGCACATCATTCAAAGCCCGATCAAACCGGAAAGGTGAAACCGGCAGTGCATCGTCATTTGATCCCGAAGGCACCGCCATCAAGCGTCCCACTATCCCCATTGCGCGAATCAATGAAGATTTGCCCGAAGCGTTCGGGCCATAGATTGCCGCGACCTTCAATAAATCAGGGAGTCTTTCAGCAGTGATGGGAGGCTTGAAGGTATTACGCGATTTGCTCAGACGAGGAGTGGCCGCCATGGACAGTGTTTGCCTGTCCCGAAACGAGCGGTAATTGGAAACCGAAAATTCGATCAGCATGTAGAAAACCTGCAGTTCATTCCTGGAATTCGAATAAATAAAGGAAAAACTGCGGCTTAGGGGCTGCCTCTCTGCAGGACAGGCAAAAACAGGAAATTCCTACAGACGCTGCTTACGAGAAGGATCTTCAATTCCTACAACCAGCGTCGTCAGAGTAGACCTGGCACCGCTAGCGCCTGACCGATAGGCTTTGTCCCGTAGCAGCCCAATTAGTAACTGAGGTCGAAGCCGGAAATCTGTCAACACGGTGTTTGCCCTTCATTGAACCGTGGTTTTTCCGAACCTCAGTTCTGCGTTATGGCGGGCCGCGTGGCGCGGGCCTTCCGGTTTTGCCGTGTTGACGGGAAGTATCCCGACTTCGAACGCCACTCGGTTCGCCACCCAACTTGTCCAAGAGGTTGATGCAACCGCAGCATCCCCGATAAGTCTCAACAACGAAAAAGGGGCGAACTTCCCAGTCCGCCCCGTTGGTTTTTCACTTCAAAAGCGCGAAACACTCCTCATCGCATCCACCAGATACCGCATCGCAATCCGGTCGCTCTCCGATAACTCCCGATAACGCTCCACCAGTTTCAGTTCATCGGGACTGAGCCGGCGTCTTCGCCGGACGTTGGTGAGGCAGGGAAAGATGCCCAACATTTCGGTGATGCCTTGTCCTTTTGCCATGGACGATGTCCTTTTCCAGTACGTCAGAAATTTCTCGAAAACCGCATCGCCCTGCTCCTTTAAGCAGCGATTTGAGCCCTGCCGGTCTGATAGGTCGAGACCGGCCATGCCCATAGAATAGAAATTAAATCGGCGCTGAAAAGCGGTTTTTAGAGTAATTAGTCGAAAAAAGCAGATATGCCCTATAAATCAGAAAAGGCTGTGGGATAAGTAACCGTAACGTCTTGTTTCATTGAGACGCTGTCGCCGTGCTATCAATGAATTTTGCAAAATCGGCGAACCGATTAAGCTAGCCGGCATCTGTTACTAGTCCGTAGCGTTTGGCCGAAGGCTTGTCCGAACCGTAATTTCTGATCCAGTACGTGCCAGGAACGGCGCGGGATTGTCCACGACAGGTTGTATCTATGCACCGCAGGAATTTGCTCAAAGCGTCCATGGCCATTGCGGCCTACACCGGCCTTTCCGCCTCGGGCCTGCTCGCCGCACGCGCCTGGGCCGCCTCTGGCGGTGCCGCCGACGGTGAAGCCCAGGCCTTCGACTTCGATACGCTGAAGCGCCAGGCCAAGCAACTGGCCGGCAGTGCTTATCAGGACACCAAACAGGTGCTGCCGCCGACCCTGGCGACCATGACTCCGCAGAACTTCAACGCGATCCGTTACGACGGTGATCATTCGCTGTGGAAGGAGAACAAGGGTCAGCTCGATGTGCAGTTTTTCCATGTCGGCATGGGGTTCCGTCAACCGGTGCGCATGTACAGCGTCGATCCCAAGACCCGCACGGCCCGCGAGGTGCATTTCCGCCCTCAACTGTTCAACTACGAAAACACCTCGGTCGACACCCAGCAGCTCAAGGGCGACCTGGGGTTTGCCGGCTTCAAGCTGTTCAAGGCACCGGAGCTGGATCGGCATGACGTGGTGTCATTCCTCGGCGCCAGCTACTTCCGCGCGGTGGATGCCACTGGCCAATATGGCCTCTCCGCCCGTGGTCTGGCCGTCGACACCTACGCCAAGAAACGCGAAGAATTCCCCGACTTCACCAAGTTCTGGTTCGAGACCCCGGATCAAAATGCGACCCGCTTCGTGGTCTACGCCCTGCTCGACTCGCCGAGCGCGACCGGTGCCTATCGCTTCGACATCGATTGCCAGGCCGAGCGCGTGGTAATGGAAGTCGACGCCCACATCAATGCCCGCACCGCCATCGAACAACTGGGCATCGCGCCGATGACCAGCATGTTCAGTTGCGGCACCCACGAGCGCCGGATGTGCGACACCATCCACCCGCAAATCCACGACTCGGATCGTCTGGCCATGTGGCGCGGCAATGGCGAGTGGATCTGCCGCCCGCTGAACAACCCGGCGACCCTGCAATTCAACGCCTTCGCCGACACCGATCCGAAAGGTTTCGGTCTGGTGCAGACCGACCACGAATTCGCCAACTATCAGGACACCGTCGACTGGTACAGCAAACGTCCGAGCCTGTGGGTGGAACCTACAACCGCGTGGGGCGAAGGCTCCATCGATCTGCTGGAAATTCCTACAACCGGTGAAACCCTCGACAACATCGTTGCGTTCTGGACGCCAAAGAAACCGGTAGCCGCCGGCGACTCGCTGAATTACGGCTACAAGCTCTACTGGAGCGCCCTGCCCCCAGTCGGCACCCCGCTGGCTCGGGTGCATGCGACCCGTTCGGGCATGGGTGGATTCGTCGAAGGCTGGGCACCGGGCGAGCATTACCCGCCGGTCTGGGCCCGCCGTTTCGCCGTGGACTTCACCGGTGGCGGTCTGGATCGCCTGCCGCAGGGCACCGGGATCGAACCGGTGGTCACTTGCTCCAACGGCAAGGTGCAGGATTTCAGCGTGCTGGTGCTGGATGACATCAAGGGTTATCGGATCCTGTTCGATTGGTACCCGACCAATGACAGCGTTGAGCCAGTTGAGCTGCGTCTGTTCATCCGCACCAACGACCGCACGCTGAGCGAGACCTGGTTGTACCAGTACTTCCCGCCGGCGCCGGACAAGCGCAAGTATCCTTGATGATTCTCTGGCGTCGGATAGGGCCTCATCGCTGGCAAGCCAGCTCCCACATGGATATCGATTGATCACAGAGCTTGTGTACAACCGAAAACCTGTGGGAGCGAGCTTGCTCGCGATGGCTTCACTCCAGGCGACAGTAAAAGTGGATATCGTGAGGTTCGAGTGCAAACAGCTCGGGATCCGGTTGCGCCAGCAACCGGCAACCCTGACGCTGATAGAACTCCACGGTATTGCGCGACTCGGTCGCCGAGACATACAACGCCTCGGCACCGACCTCCCGGCCATGCTCGCAGGCCTGCGCAAACAACCGCCCGCCCAATCCCTGCCCGCGCCAGGCACGGCTGATGTGCAGAAACTTCAACTGCCGCATCTTCAGGCCCTGATTGTGAATAACCCGGTTATCCACAACCACTGCCGCCACCAGTGTCTCGCCATCAAAAAACCCGTGTAGCCACCCGCCGTTTCGCCAGCACTTATCCAATACCCGCGCATTCTCCTCTGCCTCCCCCTCGGGCCATCCGCGCATGTCGAAACGCGCCGGATACAGAATCAGCTCGCCGTTTTCCACGCAATAACACTCCTCGACCAATTCACTGCGGTCGATCAGCGCCAGCAGCGGCAAGTCCGATTCAGTCAGCTCACGTTCGATCAACATTGCGGTCCATTCCTTTGCAATTCCAAACGGCAGACAAGAAAAAACCCGCCGGATCAATGGCGGGTTTTATAGGCTTTGCGAGAGGTTGGAATCAATCCCGCAGGTCAGACTCGTGAATCGGCTGATCCCGATGGGTCGCACGTTGATACTGCGCCGGCCACACCGCTTTGCGCCCACCCAGATCATCGTCGGCATGCAGCGGCCAGTACGGATCACGCAGCAGTTCACGGGCAAGGAAGATGATGTCAGCCTGACAGGTCCGCAGAATGTGCTCGGCCTGGGCCGGCTCGGTAATCATTCCCACGGTGCCGGTGGCGATGCCTGACTCCTTGCGCACCCGTTCGGCGAAGCGCGTCTGATAACCCGGCCCCACGGGGATTTCAGCGTTGACCGCCGTGCCGCCCGATGACACATCGATCAAGTCAGCCCCCAGCGATTTCAGGCGTCGTGCCAGCTCTACGGTTTCATCGGGGTTCCAGCCGTCTTCCACCCAATCGGTAGCCGACAGGCGCACAAACACGGGCAACTCTTCCGGCCATACGGCGCGTACCGCCTCGGTCACTTGCAGCACCAGTCGAATGCGGTTTTCGAACGAACCGCCGTACTGATCGCGGCGCTGGTTGCTGAGCGGCGAAAGAAACTGGTGCAACAGATAACCGTGCGCCGCATGCACCTCTACCACACTGAAACCGGCTGCCAACGCACGTTTGGCCGCTGCCACGAAGTCCTGAATGACTTGGGCGATCTGGCTCTCATCGAGTTGTTTGGGTTGGGTGTGTTGCGGGTCGAAGGCAATCGGCGAAGGCCCGACCGGCGTCCAGCCGCCATCGTCCGGTTTGACGCTGCCGTGCTTGCCGATCCACGGCCGATGGGTGCTGGCCTTGCGCCCGGCATGGGCCAGTTGAATGCCGGCCACTGCGCCCTGCGCGTTGATGAAACGGGTGATGCGTTGCAGCGGTGCGATCTGTTCGTCGCTCCACAGGCCCAGGTCTTCGGCGGTGATCCGCCCGTCAGCCGTGATCGCCGTGGCTTCAGTGAATACCAGGCCCGCACCCCCCACTGCACGGCTGCCGAGGTGCACCAGATGCCAGTCGTTGGCCAAGCCATCGACACTCGAGTACTGGCACATTGGCGACACGGCAATGCGGTTGGGCAGGGTCAGTTGGCGAAGGGTAAAGGGTTCAAGCAGCAGACTCATGGGGCACCTCTCAAATCAGTGGGCAGGCTCCAGGGTTCTGTTTGAAAAGTCGACGAGTGACAGGAAAAAGGTACAGCACCCGCCCCCGCGGGCAAAAAATTCGACAAGACGTCACAAGGCCAATCAAGCAGTGCTTAGAGCCTAGTCGACATCCGGGGATGAGGGAGGGTTCAGAAATGAAACAGCACAATTGAAGACTCCCGCGCCCCTTCTATAAAGGGGCGCGAAGCCCTTAGCGCGGTTCGATGTGGGCAATCATCAGTTGCACGGTTTCATTACCGCGAAACTCGTTGAGATCGAGCTTGTAGGCCAGTTCAACCCATTTGATCGTCGGGTTCGGCCAGATATCGCGATCAATGCCGAAGGCGATGCCATCGAGCTTCACCGAACCGCATTCGGTTTTCAGCACCACTTTCAGGTGCCGCTCGCCGACCACGCGCTGCTCGACCAACTGGAACACGCCGTGGAACAGCGGCTCCGGGAAATGCTGGCCCCACGGCCCGGCGTGACGCAGGGCGCGAGCAAGTTCCAGATGAAACTCTTCGACCGCCAGCGTGCCGTCCGACAGCAGGCGTCCGGTCAGATCCTCTTCGCGAAGTTGCCTACGCACTTCGGCGTCGAATGCCTCGGCGAACAACGGAAAATTCTCCTGCGGCAAGGTCAGGCCAGCCGCCATCGCGTGGCCGCCGTACTTGCTGATCAGGTCCGGATGCTGCGCTGCCACCACGCTCAACGCATCGCGAATATGGAAGCCCTGGACCGAGCGCCCGGAGCCCTTGAGCAGGCCATCACCGGCATCGGCAAAGGCGATGGTCGGGCGGAAATACCGCTCCTTCATCCGCGAAGCCAGAATACCGATGACACCCTGGTGCCATTCCGGATCGAACAGGCAAAGACCGAACGGCATCGACTCGACCGGCAAGTCCTTGAGCTGGGCCAGCGCTTCACGCTGCATGCCTTGCTCGATGGATTTTCGATCCTGGTTCATGCCGTCCAGTTGCGCAGCCATTTCCCGGGCCAGCTCTGCATTCTGGGTCAGCAGGCACTCGATCCCGAGGCTCATGTCGTCCAGACGCCCCGCCGCGTTCAGACGCGGGCCGACGATAAAACCGAGGTCGGTAGAGGTAATGCGCGAAGCCTCACGCTTGGCCACTTCCAGGATCGCCTTGATCCCCGGCCGCGCACGCCCGGCGCGAATCCGCTCCAGCCCCTGGTGCACCAGAATCCGGTTGTTGGCATCCAGCGGCACCACGTCGGCAACGCTGCCCAGCGCCACCAGATCCAGCAGTTCGCCGATGTTCGGTTGTGGCTTGCTCTCGTACCAGCCGAGGCTGCGCAGGCGTGCGCGCAAAGCCATCAATACGTAGAAAATCACCCCGACTCCGGCCAGAGCCTTGCTCGGGAACTCGCAGCCTGGCTGATTCGGATTGACCAGTGCATCGGCTTGCGGCAGTTCATCGCCGGGCAAGTGGTGGTCGGTGATCAAAACCTTCAAACCATGCCGTTTCGCTGCTGCAACGCCTTCAACGCTGGAAATACCGTTGTCGACGGTAATCAACAGCTGCGGCTCGCGGGTCATCGCGACCTCGACGATTTCCGGGGTCAGGCCGTAGCCGTATTCGAAGCGGTTGGGCACCAGATAATCGACGTGCGCCGCGCCCAGCAGGCGCAAACCGAGCACACCCACGGTGCTGGCCGTCGCACCGTCGGCGTCGAAGTCGCCAACGATCAGGATCCGCTGACGCTGCTCCAGCGCCGTCACCAGCAGGTCCACCGCCGCATCGATCCCTTTGAGCTGCTGGAACGGGATCAGCCGCGCCAGGCTCTTGTCCAGCTCCGCCTCGGACTGCATGCCCCGCGCCGCGTACAGGCGGGTGAGCAGCGGTGGCAGATCACCGAGAAACGGCAGCGTGGCGGGCAACGGGCGAGGATCGATACGCATGGGGTGACAGGAACTTCTCTTGGTTACGTGGGATAAATCAGATGCGGTGCGGGATTAACCGCGCTCGCCTTGCAGCCAGGTGAGCTGGACTTCGTGCTGACCGCGATCGTCGGTGACGAAGATCGTGCCTTCGCTGATCATCACGTCCCACTTGATGACGCGTGGCATGTCCTTGGCCAGGGTCTCCAGCACTTCCTGAGGGACAGCCGCAATGTTGACGTTCTTCAGGTTTTTGATCGCCGGGATCACCTTGCCTTCCCAGACGCGCAGGCTGCCGTAGGCCAGCAGGCTGGTGCGTTCGGTGCGACGGGAGCACCAGGTCAGGCGATCCGCGTCCGGCTGGCCGACTTCGATCCAGTGCAGGACGCGGTCATCCAGGCTCTTTTCCCACAACGCTGGTTCATCCACGTCCGACAGACCACGACCAAACGACAGTTGCTCGTTGTACCAGAGCGCGTAGGCCAACAAGCGCACGGTCATGCGTTCTTCGGTTTCCGAAGGGTGGCGGGCGATGGTCTGCTTCACGTTCTCGTAGACGCTGCGGTCGAGATCGGTGAGGTTCAGTTCGAATTTGTAGGTGGTGGACGGCTGGGCCATGAACGGGCTTCTTGATACGAGGAAAGTCGGCAAGTCTAACCGATGCTGTAGGCAATCCACGAATTGATGGCGATCAACCTTGCGCGACTGACAGCCGGCTATGTTAAAACGCTGTATCCGTTCAGCCTTGTCCTACAGGATCTCGCATGCCGTTCGCCAACAAACCGCTCAGCGGTCTGAAAGTCATCGAATTGGGTACATTGATTGCCGGGCCGTTTGCTTCGCGCATTTGCGGCGAGTTCGGTGCTGAAGTGATCAAGATCGAATCGCCGGACGGCGGTGATCCGCTGCGCAAGTGGCGCAAGCTGTACGAAGGCACCTCGCTTTGGTGGTTTGTCCAGGCGCGCAACAAGAAGTCGCTGACGCTCAACCTGAAACATCCTGATGGCCTGGCGATCCTGAAAAAGCTGCTGGGTGAAGCCGATATCCTGATCGAAAACTTTCGCCCCGGCGTACTCGAAAAACTCGGCCTGAGCTGGGAAACCCTGCACGCGCTGAACCCGAAACTGGTGATGGTGCGCCTGTCCGGTTTCGGCCAGACCGGGCCGATGAAGGATCAACCAGGTTTCGGTGCGGTCGGCGAATCCATGGGCGGCCTGCGCTACATCACCGGTTTCGAAGACCGCCCGCCCGTGCGTACCGGGATTTCCATCGGCGATTCGATTGCAGCGCTGTGGGGCGTGATCGGCGCGCTGATGGCTTTGCGTCATCGCGAGGTCAACGGCGGCCTCGGCCAGGTAGTCGATGTGGCGCTGTACGAAGCGATCTTCGCGATGATGGAAAGCATGGTGCCGGAGTTCGATGTGTTCGGGTTCATTCGTGAGCGCACGGGCAACATCATGCCGGGCATCACGCCGTCGTCGATCCACACCACTGCCGACGGCAAGCACGTACAGATCGGTGCCAACGGCGATGCGATCTTCAAGCGCTTCATGCTGATCATCGGCCGAGAGGATCTGGCCAATGACCCGACACTGGCCAGCAATGACGGGCGCGACACTCGCCGTGACGAGCTGTATGGCGTGATCGATCGCTGGGTCAATTCGCTGCCGCTGCAAACCGTGCTGGACCTGCTGAACCAGGCCGAAGTCCCGGCCAGCCGGATCTTCAGCGCCGAAGACATGTTCAACGATCCGCAGTACCTGGCCCGGGAAATGTTCCTGCAGGCCAAACTGCCGGACGGCAAACCCTTCAAGATGCCGGGCATCGTGCCGAAACTCTCTGATACACCCGGCACGTCCGAATGGGTCGGACCGCAGCTCGGTGAACACAATGCGCAGGTACTCCACGATCTTGGCTACGACGAGAAGCAGATCGCCCGGCTGCGCGAAGACGGAGCCATCTGAGCTGAAGCGCCGACCGGCCTCAGCCTCCAACCGCGCCCACCATTGGTGGACGTGGCGGCTGTTCGGCCTGCTTTTTCTGCTGGTGCTCCCGGCGTGGGCGCAGGCGAAGCCGACACTGATCTGGCTGCTGCGCGACCTGCCGCCGCTGACCATTTTCGAAGGCCCGAAAAAGGGCCAGGGCGTTATCGATCAATTGATGCCGATGCTGATTGCCGGCATGCCGCAATACGAACACACCTTGATGCGGGTCAACCGCGCCCGCGGCATCCAGATGCTGCACGAAGCGTCTTTTACCTGTGATCCCTCGCTGATCTGGAGCAAAGAGCGAGCGCAGTGGATCGCGTTTTCCATTCCAGCATTTCGAGCGGTAAGCAATGGCCTCGTGGTGCGTCAAAAGGATCGCGAGATACTGATGCCGTTTCTGGCCGACGGTGAAGTTGATCTGGCTGCACTGCTGGCCAGTGGCGAGAGCAAGGTGGGAGTCGTGGCGGAGCGAAGCTACGGCGAGTTTCTCGACCATTTGCTGCGCGATGCACCGACCGAAGCGCTGACCTCGCATTACGGCAATGACGCGTTGAGCAGTCTGTTGCAGATGCAGCGCCTCGGCCGTCTCCAGGTCGTGTTGGGCTACTGGCCGGAAATCCGCTATCAGGCTCACCAGGCGCAGATTGCCGAGGATGAACTGGTCTTCTTCCCGATCCGCGGTACCGGCAAATATCTGTCAGGTTACGTAGGCTGCTCCGACACGAATCAGGGCAGACAGGCGATCACCGAGATCAACCAGTTGCTGCGCACGTTGCCCCATGACCATTTGAACCAGTTGTACGCCGACTGGCTCGACCCTGAAATGCGTCCTGACTATCTGGAGCAGGCGCGGATTTTCTTTCAACAGCAGGCCTCGGAGTGAATCCCGGGCAAAAAGAAACCCCGAGAAGTGGGGAGACGACTCGGGGTTAAACGTGGTCTGTATCAAAGACCCGTAGCAGCAAGCGACAAGCACCGGAGCACAATGCTTGCTCCTGCTGCTATGGGGTCTGACTGACCTGGATGCAGGAAGGTTCCCACAAAAGACAAATCAGTTTCAGAGGCCTGGATGCTTGTCACGGGCCGCATTGCGTAACGCAGCGATCACACAAGGCTCCAGCCGACCTTCGGCGATCAGGATATCGCGATGCAAACCGTCGACCACATCCGTCAGTTGGCGCTTGTCGTTCAATTGTGCCTGATTGAATTCGCGCTCCACCATGATGGCGCCACTGCCGTTCTTCAGTGTCACCAGGCATTCACCCTGAAGACCGCTAGGGGTCAGCGTTACCTGATACGGGCTCAGAGCCTCACCGAGCAATAGACTGATACTTTCCATCTCGATCTCCACTCAATAGTCCGAAAACACAGTGTCTGGGGCGTGTCCACAGTAAATGACCACCGGCCCGAGAAGAAAGTTCTGCATGTCGGCGGCCTCTCCCGGAGCGTCACCTACCTGAAGGAGAATGCAGGGTGAAGATGACAGAAAAATAACCAAAGGCTTCAGGCAGTGACCGGACGTCGGGGCAACGACAGATAACTGTCGAGCAGATTGCGCATCAACACCGCCGAGACCGGTGTGTGCAGTCGTCCCAGGAGTTTCATCCCGCCTTCGCCGAGCAACGGTTTCAGATCGGTCAGTAAGCTGGGCGCCACCCCCCCCAACAGAATCAGCGCTCGTGCCTCTTGCCGGGCTACCAGATGCCTGATGAGCGCCAACCCGTCGCCGCCCTTAAGCTGCGGATTGCAGATGGCGATGTCGACAGCCCCACGGCGTACCAGCGAACGCTTTGCCGCACTCAGCGACGGCGCGGTCAACACGTCATAGATACCGATGGCGTTGAGCATCTGGTGCAACGCCATCAACTGAAACGGGTCGGGTTCGAGAAGCAGGATTTTGAGCGAGCGCATTGGACGACCTCTTGAACGACAATCGCGGTTTCTCGCCGCAGTGGTTTGTCACTCTAGGGCAGTCGTCCTAAGCCTCCCATCAGAAAAGTAGCCAGGTTTTATAGGAAATTTCCCAACCTCACTGCGGACATCGACACCCGCTCTCGGTCCGCCGCTGGGTGATATCAGTCCATCCACCCAACAAGCCGCGCAACTTCCCATCGGCACCGTAAAAGGGCACTGTCCATTGATAGATGTGCCGGGAGCCACTCTTGAACAACAGCTGCCGCTTGCTGAAGCGCGTCTTGCGTGTACGCAACTGCACCATGAACTCGTCATGCAGCATCATGGCAGTCGCCTGCGGCAGTGCATCGAACTCATGCAGCGTCCGCCCATGTACCTGTTCGAGACGCACGCCAAGCGCCTCTTCATAACTGCGGTTGCACATGACCAGCCGTCCCTGCAGATCACGTACGAATACGGGGTCTGGCATCGCATCGACCAAGGCATGCTGAAAAGCCAGTTGATCGCCCAGGCCCTTTTCGGCCTCCCGGCGATGCTTTATTTCGGTGGCGAGCCGGCGATTCCATAGCAGCGAGAGGAGGCCGAACACTCCAAGCACCCCCATCCCCCAGCATCCCCATTCGATCATCCGCGCCCCTAATGAACGGGCCGGCACAGGTGAAACTCCGTTCAGCCATTTCACGCGCATGGCCCGCAACTCGGCGGCCGAGAAAGCGCCCAAGGCTTTGTTGAGGATGCTCAGCAACTCAGGCAAGCCTTTGCGTACCGCCAGATGATCCGCCTCCCACTTGCCCTCCACCAGGCCACCAACCTTGAGCAAGCCTGAGGGAAACAACTGCGCCCCGATCTCGTTTTCAATCGTGGCGTAAGCCTCGCCACTCTCCACCAGCGCCCGGGCCTCGGCGTAGGTCTTGACCGAGCGTATCTCGATCAAAGGGTGTTCCCGTCGGATACTGTCCTCCAGCGCATGCCTGGCCGGCAACACCAGCACCCGTTTGTCCAGCTCCTCAAGCGACTGCACCGCCGGCGCACCTGCACGTCCGACGAACACCCAGCCCGCCCCGCCGAACGCATGGCTGAAATCGAGGAACTGCCTGCGCTCCTCGTTCATTGCCAGCGTCGTACTGATGTCAGCGACGCCGCTTTCCAGGCGTTCCAGCATGTGGTTGGTGGAGAACGATTCCTGATGCACGAACTGCAAACCGGTCATGGCGCTGATGTGCTTGAGCACATCGTTGTTCAAGCCACTCCACTGACCGTGTTCGTCCTGAAACAGATACCGGGGATACTGCACCGAGGCGACCGTCACCCTGGGGTTTTCACGAATCCACTGTCGCTCTTGCGCGTCCAGCTCGATGGGCTGGATGTTCAACTCCACCCCGTCTGAATGCATCGTCAGATGGGCCGCCTCGGTCAATTGCAGAAACCCCGACAGCCCCAACAAAAACAACCAGCTCAGCGCTGGCCTCAATCCTGAATAAAACCGCATTGCCACATCCTTCGTCATCGACTCGCCCGTCCTTCGTGGGCGAAACCCGAGCAGTGTGGCATGCAAAAACAAGAAAGCCCGTCAGGAGACGGGCTTCAAAATGTGACAGCTTTCAGGGCTTAAAGCGGCTTGCCGCGATTGCCATGCTGACTGACAAAGGCCTGCACGGCTTTCAGCTCGTTTGCCAGAACTGTGCAGCGCTCTTCTCTCTCAAACAAATCAGAAAGATGTGCAGGTAGTTCGAGAGCTTTTCCTACACCGGCTTTTTCCACGGCATCCGGGAATTTGACCGGATGCGCCGTGCCCAGGATCACCATCGGGATATCCAGGCTGCGACGGCATTCGCGTGCGGCTTTCACACCGATGGCCGTGTGCGGATCGAGCACTTCGCCAGTCTGTTCGTAGACTTCGGCGATGGTTTCGCAGGTTTGCGCATCATCCACGGCCAGAGAGTCGAACAGTTTGCGCGCTTCGGTCCAGCGCTCCTGCTCGACGCTGAAACCGCCACCCTGCTTGAACGAATCCATCAGACCGGCAATCGCAGCGCCGTTGCGACCGTGCAGGTCGAACAGCAGGCGTTCGAAGTTCGACGAGACCATGATGTCCATCGATGGCGACAGGGTGGCGTGCAGGGTTTCCTTGACGTACTGGTTGCCACTCATGAAGCGGTGCAGGATGTCGTTGCGGTTGGTGGCGACGATCAACTGGTTGATCGGCAGCCCCATGTTGCGCGCCAGGTAGCCGGCGAAGATATCGCCGAAGTTGCCGGTTGGCACCGAGAACGACACCGAGCGCGCCGGGCCGCCCAACTGCAGGGCTGCGTGGAAGTAGTAAACGATCTGGGCCATGATCCGCGCCCAGTTGATCGAGTTCACTGCGACCAGACGCGTGCCCTTCAGGAAGCTCTGGTCGGCGAAGCTGGCCTTGACCATCTCCTGGCAATCGTCGAAGTTGCCTTCGATGGCGATGTTGTGGATGTTCTCACCGAGGATGGTGGTCATCTGCCGACGCTGCACTTCGGACACACGGTTGTGCGGGTGCAGGATGAAGATGTCGACGTTTTCGCAGTGCTTGCAGCCTTCGATGGCGGCCGAACCGGTGTCACCGGAGGTGGCGCCGACGATCACCACACGCTCGCCGCGCTTTTCCAGCACGTAGTCGAGCAGACGGCCTAGCAGTTGAAGGGCGAAGTCCTTGAACGCCAGGGTCGGGCCGTGGAACAGCTCCAGCACCCACTCGTTACCATTCAGCTGACGCAGCGGCGCAACGGCGTTGTGCGAGAACACACCGTAGGTTTCTTCGAGAATCTTTTTGAAATCGGCGTCCGGAATGCTGCCGGTCACGAACGGGCGCATGACGCGGAAGGCCAGCTCGTGATAAGGCAGGCCGGCCCAGGAAGCGATTTCTTCCTGAGTGAAACGTGGCAGGTTTTCCGGGACGTACAGACCGCCGTCGGTGGCGAGACCGGCCAGCAGGACGTCTTCGAAATTCAGGGCCGGTGCCTGGCCGCGGGTACTGATGTAACGCATAGGGGCAAACCTTCGGTTTGAGCTCCAAGCTACGAGTTACAAGCCTCAAGTAAAAGCCGGACTGCTTTTCTCTTGTCGCTTGCAGCTCGAAGCTTGCAGCTGTTTCTGTTTAGTTCAAGTGCTCGACACGGATCCGCACGACCGGACCCACCACGCCCGCCAGGGCTTCAAGGGCGGCGATCGCATCGTTGATGTGCTGCTCCAGCACGCGATGGGTCAGCAGGATCATTGGCACCAGGCCGTCGTGTTCCTCGACTTCCTTCTGCATGATCGACTCGATATTGATACCGCGCTCCGAGAGGATGCTCGCCACCTGAGCGAGTACGCCCGGATGGTCCTTGGCCTGGATGCGCAGGTAGTAGGCGCTTTCACAGGCTTCGATCGGCAGGATCGGGTGGGCCGACAGCGAGTCCGGCTGGAAGGCCAGGTGCGGTACGCGGTTTTCCGGGTCGGAGGTCATGGCGCGAACCACGTCCACCAGATCGGCGATCACCGACGATGCGGTCGGCTCCATACCGGCACCGGCGCCGTAGAACAGGGTCGAACCGGCAGCGTCACCGTTGACCATCACCGCGTTCATCACACCGTTGACGTTGGCGATCAGGCGATCGGCCGGGATCAGCGTCGGGTGTACGCGCAGCTCGATACCGGTGGCGGTGCTGCGTGCAACGCCCAGGTGCTTGATACGGTAGCCCAGCGCTTCGGCGTAGTTCACGTCGGCAGTGGTCAGCTTGGTGATGCCTTCGGTGTAAGCCTTGTCGAACTGCAACGGAATGCCGAACGCGATCGAGGCCAGAATCGTCAGCTTGTGCGCCGCGTCGATGCCTTCGACGTCGAACGTCGGATCGGCTTCGGCGTAACCCAGCGCTTGTGCCTCGGCCAGCACGTCTTCGAAGGTGCGACCCTTCTCGCGCATTTCGGTGAGGATGAAGTTACCGGTGCCATTGATGATCCCGGCGACCCAGTTGATACGGTTGGCGGACAGGCCTTCACGGATCGCCTTGATCACCGGAATGCCGCCGGCTACCGCCGCTTCGAATGCCACGATCACGCCTTTCTCGCGTGCCTTGGCGAAAATTTCATTACCGTGAACGGCAATCAGAGCCTTGTTCGCGGTGACCACATGCTTGCCATTCTCGATGGCCTTGAGTACCAGCTCGCGGGCAACGGTGTAGCCGCCCATCAGCTCTATCACGATGTCGATCTCAGGGTTCGTGGCCACTTCGAAGACATCGTTGGTAATCGCAATACCGGTCGTCTGGAACTGAGGCTTTGGCGTGCGCATGGCAATTTGTGCCACTTCGATCCCACGCCCGGCACGACGAGCAATTTCCTCGGCGTTGCGCTGAAGTACGTTGAAGGTTCCGCCACCGACGGTCCCTAACCCACAGATGCCTACTTTGACCGGTTTCACTGTGAACTCCCCATAAAACGGCCGACCCGAGGCCGGCCGTGAAAACAACCGCGCAATCGCGGCTCTCTATTGATGGCCCGGCCATGTTGCCGCCGGACCACGCTCGTCAACGCCTGAGCGTGACGATGCGAATTACTTCGCGCCCAGCGCCAGTTTGGCGACTTGTGGCGCAGGCTGATAGCCCGGAATGACTTGTCCGTCAGCCAAAACGATGGCCGGCGTGCCGTTCACGCCGATCGACTGACCGAGAGCGAACTGTTTGGAAACCGGGTTTTCGCACTTGGCGGCCTTGATTTCCTTGCCATCGACCATTTTGTCCATGGCGGCTTTCTTGTCTTTGGAGCACCACACTGCTTGCAGCTGTTCATCACCCGGCGAGCCCAGGCCCTGACGCGGGAACGCGACGTAGCGCACTTCGATGCCGCGCTTGTTCAGCTCAGGCACCTCGGCGTGCAGCTTGTGGCAGTACGGGCAGGTAGTGTCGGTGAAAACGGTGATGTGCGACTTGGTTTCACCCACGGCCGGGTAAACCACAGTCTCGGCGACTGGGATTGCATTGATCAGTTTGGAAATGCCCAGGCGTTCGGTCTTCTCGGTCAGGTTGACCGGTTTGCCGTCCTTGAGCTGGAACAGGTAACCCTGAACGATGTACTGGCCGTCGGCGCTGGCGTACAGCACACGGCTGCCCTTGAGCTTGACTTCATACATGCCCGGCAACGGGCTGGCGCTGATGCTTTCTACCGGAACCTCGAGTTCCAGTTTTTCCAGGCTTTGACGAATGGCTTTGTCGGCCGCGTCATCGGCGACGGCAAAGGTGCTGACCAACGCAATGGCTGCGGCGGCGAAAATCTGGGTCAGACGCATGAGAACTCCTGAAGGCGGGCAAATGGAACGATCAGAACGCCCGTGCCGGAACACCGGGTCATAACCGTCCATCGTGCAAACCGGCAAAGCCTACCACATAAGGTTCGCGTGACCGAATGCGCCTGTCGCAAGACAAACGGCGCTCAGCCGCGCGGGTGATGTTTGGCATGCAGATCCTGCAACCGCGCCCGGGCGACGTGAGTGTAGATCTGCGTGGTCGACAGGTCGCTGTGCCCCAGCAGCATCTGCACCACCCGCAAGTCGGCGCCATGGTTGAGCAGGTGCGTGGCAAAGGCGTGACGCAGCGTGTGCGGCGACAGCGATTTGCCGATGCCGGCGACCTTGGCCTGATGCTTGATACGGTGCCAGAAAGTCTGCCGAGTCATCTGCTCGCCGCGCTGGCTGGGAAACAGCACATCGCTGGGGCGCCCGCCCAACAGCTCGCCGCGACCATCGCGCAGGTAGCGCTCGACCCAGACAATTGCTTCCTCACCCATCGGCACCAGTCGCTCCTTGCTGCCCTTGCCCATCACCCGCAACACGCCCTGACGCAGATTGACCTGCTCCAGGGTCAGACTGATCAGCTCGGTCACGCGCAAGCCGCAGGCATACAACACCTCCAGCATGGCGCGATCACGCTGGCCGATGGCATCGCTCAGGTCTGGTGCCTTCAGCAGCGCTTCGACGTCGGCTTCCGACAGGGATTTGGGCAATGGCCGACCGAGTTGCGGCATATCCACGCGCAAGGTCGGATCGACCGAAATCAGTTTTTCCCGCAGCAAATAGCGATAAAAGCCACGCACACCCGAGAGGAATCTCGCTGTGGAGCGCGGTTTGTAATTCTGTTCCAGGCGCCAGGCCAGATGATCGAGGATCAATTCACGACCCGCGTTGATCAGCTCGAGATTTTTCTCCTGCAGCCAGCCGTTGAACAGTGCGAGATCACTGCGATAGGCGTCGCGGGTGTTGTCGGAAAGACCTTTTTCCAGCCATAGGGCGTCGAGAAACTGGTCAATCAGCGGGTGGTCGATGGCAGACATGGGCGCCCAAGACACGCAGGCTTGGCACTGCGCGCAAATAAAGAGTGAACGGTTGAAATGGCCGCTAGTCTTTCATAGCCCGCTATTTCAAGGAACAGGGAGCTTCAATGAACGAGCAGCAAATTCTGTTGGCCTTCGGCGGTATCGGCGCTGCCGCGCTGGGCTGTCAATGGCTGGCATGGCGCCTGAAACTGCCGGCGATTCTGTTTCTGCTGCTGACCGGCATTCTGGCCGGCCCCGTGCTGGGCTGGCTCGACCCTCAGGAAATGTTCGGTCCCCTGCTGATGCCTTTGGTGTCACTGGCGGTGGCGCTGATTCTGTTTGAAGGCAGCCTGACCCTGCACCTGTCGGAATGGCCCGAGATTGGCAGCGTCGTGCATCGCCTGGTGACCCTCGGCGCGCTCTCGACCTGGATAGTGATTGCGGTCGCGACCCACTGGCTGTTGGGTTTCGACTGGCTGCTGGCCATCCTGTTCGGCAGCCTGACCCTGGTCACCGGGCCGACCGTGATCGTGCCAATGCTGCGCGTGGTGCGGCCGAAGGCTTCAATCGCCAACATCCTGCGCTGGGAAGGGATTGTGATCGATCCGATCGGCGCGCTGCTCGCGGTGGTGGTCTACAGCTTCATCATTGCCCGGGCCGAAGGTCACGGCCTGGAGCAGAGCCTGCTGACGTTCGGCGGGGTGATTGTCTGCGGCAGTGCGTTCGGCATCGCCGGTGGCTGGCTGCTCGGTACGATTATTCGGCGCCAGTGGTTGCCGGAGTATTTGCACAACCTGGCATCGCTCGCCGCGGTGCTGGGAATATTCATTGCGGCCAACCAGACCATGCACGAGTCCGGTCTATTGGCGGTGACGCTGATGGGCATGTGGCTGGCGAACATGAAAGGTGTGGATGTGCGGCACATCCTGCACTTCAAGGAAAATCTCAGCGTGCTGCTGATTTCCGGACTGTTCATTCTGCTGGCGGCGCGACTGGATCTGAACGCGCTGATCGGCCTCGGGCCGCTGGTGCTGATTCTGTTGCTGGTGATTCAGTTGATTGCCCGCCCCTTGAATGTCGTACTGAGTACAGCAGGCTCCAGCCTGAGTTGGCGTGAGCGTGCACTGTTATGCTGGATTGCCCCACGCGGGATCGTCGCGGCGGCGGTCTCGGCGATCTTTGCGATTCGCCTGGATGCTGCCGGCCATGAAGGCGCGTTGTTGCTGGTGCCGCTGACCTTTGCGGTGATCATCGGCACCGTCGTGCTGCAAAGTGCGACTGCGCGGCCATTGGCGCGCCTGTTGAACGTTGCGGAACCAGCGCCCAGCGGCTTCCTGATCGTCGGGGCGAACAGTCCTGCGCGCCTGCTCGGCAAGTCATTGCAACAACTGGGCAGCCGGGTGCTGCTGACAGATTCAAGCTGGGAAAATATCCGCGCAGCGCGCATGGATGGCTTGCCGACCTACTTCGGCAATCCGGCCTCGCAGCATGCCGATGCGCATCTGGACCTGGTCGGACTGGGGCATTTACTGGCGCTCTCACCGTCGGGCGAACTCAACACGTTGGCAGCCATGCGTTTTCGTCATGACTTTGGCCATCAACGCCTGTTCGGGCTGGCCAGCGGTCAGGAGAGCCGTCGCAGCGACAAGCATCGCGCGAGCCTTGAACATCGTGGCAATCAACTGGGAAGCGAGGCGCTGACTTACGCCAGACTGGCGAGCCAACTGAGCCAGGGCGCGGACCTCTACAGCACCACGCTGACCGACGGTTTTGGCTGGGACGACTACAACGCATTGCACGGTAATCGCGCCACCCTGCTGTTCATGCGCGATGACAGCGGCTGGGTGCATGTGGTGACGCCGGAAACCGTACTGAAACCGGGGCCGGGGTGGACGTTGCTGGCGCTGATTCAGCCTGAGATCAGCGGCGGCGCATAAATCCAATCGCGGGCAAGCCCGCTCCCACAGATTTTGTGTTGTCCGCTGATGTTGTGTTCGACACGAACCCTGTGGGAGCGGGCTTGCCCGCGAATGCCGCGACTCGGTGCCGGGTCAGGCGGCGAAGCCCGGCAGCACTGGCACTGGCCGCTTGTCATCGTCAATGGCAACAAAGCTGAACTGTCCGTGGATCGCCTTCTCGCGCCCATCGCAGCTCATGCTCTCAACGAACACTTCCACCTCGACCTTGAGACTGGTGTTGCCGACCTTGATCACTCGCCCGACCAGTTCGACGATAGAACCTGCCGGTATCGCGTGATTGAAGTCGATACGATCGGTCGATACGGTCACCAAAGGCAATCGGCAGAACCGGGTGGCGGTGATGAAGGACACTTCATCCATCCAGGCCAGTGCAGTGCCGCCGAACAGCGTGTTGTGATGGTTGGTGGTCGGCGGGAAGACCGCTTTGGTCACGCGGGTCACCGAGAGCTCGGTGCGGCGTTCGATTTCTTGCTCACGAGATGTCATGGATACGGCCTGAAGCAGTAGTGCTGTGGATAAATTGCGGACAACAAAAAAGCAGCCCGTAGGCTGCTTTTTTCTGCATCGGAAGCTGGACTTAAGCCAGTTTTTCCTTGATGCGAGCTGCTTTACCCGACAGGTCGCGCAGGTAGTACAGCTTGGCTTTACGTACGTCACCGCGACGTTTAACAGCCATGCTGTCGATCTGCGGGGAGTAGGTCTGGAAAGTACGTTCTACGCCAACACCGTTGGAGATTTTACGAACGGTGAACGCACTGTTCACGCCGCGGTTACGCTTGGCGATTACAACGCCTTCGAACGCTTGCAGACGGGAACGATCGCCTTCCTTCACTTTCACCTGAACGACAATGGTGTCGCCCGGGGCAAAGGTAGGGATTTCTTTGGTCATCTGCTCTGCTTCGAGTGCAAGGATGATTTTGTTGGTCATGCTGTGCTCCTAAGGTAAATCGTCGGACTTACCATCGATACGTTGTTAACTATCGTCCCGCTCGCGGATGTATTCCTCGAGCAGCTTCTTCTCTTCTCCAGAAAGCGAGCGGCTTTCCAGAAGATCGGCGCGTCGTTCATAGGTCCGACCAAGGGACTGCTGTAAACGCCAACGCCGGATGTGTGCGTGATTGCCACTTAGCAATACGTCGGGAACACGCTGATCCGCATACACCTCCGGTCGGGTGTAGTGCGGGCAATCCAGCAAACCATCCGTGAAGGAATCTTCCTCCGCAGAGTCCGCATGCCCTAAAGCTCCAGGCAGCAGTCGTGTAACCGCATCTATCAGGACCATCGCCGGCAGCTCGCCGCCAGACAGGACATAGTCCCCAATCGACCACTCTTCATCGACATGAGCTTCAATAAAACGCTCGTCAATGCCTTCATAGCGACCGGCAATCAGGATCAATGCATCCGATTTAGCCAGTTCGCGTACCGCCGACTGAGTCAGTTGACGGCCTTGGGGGGACAGGTAAATCACCTTCGCCGCCTCCCCGGCTGCTGCCTTGGCCTGAACCAGAGCATCTTCCAGGGGCTTGATCTTCATCACCATGCCCGGACCACCGCCAAACGGGCGATCGTCCACAGTGTGATGCCGATCCGTCGTGTAATCCCGCGGATTCCAACAGGTCAGCTGCAAGAGCCCCTGTTTGACCGCACGACTGGTGATGCCGTAGTCGCCGATGGCGGAAAACATCTCGGGAAACAAACTGATCACTTCTACGCGCAAGTTAGCCACGCTTAGAAGTCCGCGTCCCAATCCACCTTCATCTCGCCTGCTGCGAGGTCGACTGCCAACACACATTGCTCCGTATAGGGCAACAGGCGTTCGCGATCATCCAGGCTGCCAGCGCAAGGCTTGACTACCATTACATCATTGGCGCCGGTTTCCAGAAGATGATCGATTTTCCCGAGCAATTGCCCAAGGGTGTCGATGACCTTCAGACCTTCCAGCTGGTACCAGTAGTACTCGCCTTCGGTCAATTCAGCGAACAGATTGCGCGGCACGCAGATCTCGTAACCGGCCAGAAGACGAGCTTCTTCACGATCATCAAGACCCTTGAGCTTTGCGACCAGGAACTTGTCGCTCCCGCGTCCACTGACCAGCTCGACCTGTTTGACATTGCCTTCGCGCTTTAGCGTCCAGGTTTTGTACTGCAACAGGTTTTCAGTCGGATCAGTAAAGGAATAAACCTTCACTTCGCCACGAACGCCGTGAACAGAATAAATTTTGCCAATAACGATCAAATCATCGGCAACAGCAGGCGTCGCGTTCATATTGCTCAGGCCGCAGCCTTAGCCGATTCCTTCAGCAACTGAGCAACACGCTCAGAAGGCTGTGCACCAACGCTCAGCCAGTAGGCAACGCGCTCTTGGTTCACGGACAGACGAACTTCCTGACCACGTGCAACAGGGTTGAAGAAACCAACCTGTTCTTTGTGGGAACCGTCACGCGGGTTGCGGGAGTCGGTTACGGTCAGGTGGTAAAACGGGCGCTTTTTGGAGCCGCCAAGGGCAAGACGGATTGTTAGCATGTGAACATCGTTCCTGTAGTCGGTGCTGCAAATCTAAATGCACAGCGGGCATGGGTGCCCGAAAGGCCGCATATTCTAAGGAATATCCGGACTTTTGCAAATGACTTTTTCCGGCGCCTATGGCATGCCGTGCAGATTTGCATATAGGGCCGTCGTTTAAAACGGCCGGTCAGCTCCCGCCGAGTGCGGGTTTGCTGTTGATCCTGCGTCCTTGCAGGGTCTGCGCCGGTGCGACGACCGGCGAGAGTCTAGTGTCCCGTCTCATCCATTTCGCTCACTTTTGGCGAGTGGCTGATGCCCTCAAGCAAGGCGCCGCGACGAGTCATAGCCCGCTATGGCGAGGAGCGGCAACGCAGCATGAGGGCATCAGACGCCGCCATAAGTGAGCAGAATGGGTGAGACGGGACACCTTACATTTTTGGCATGCCGCCGCCGGGCAACATACCGCCCATGCCGCGCATCATTTTCGCCATTCCGCCCTTGGCGGAGAATTTCTTCATCATCTTCTGCATCTGCTTGTGCTGCTTGATCAAGCGACCGATGTCCTGCACCTGAGTGCCGGAACCCATGGCGATCCGGCGCTTGCGCGAACCGCTGATCAGCTCAGGGTCACGGCGCTCGGCCGGGGTCATGGAGTTGATGATGGCTTCCATCTGCTTGAACTGCTTCTCTGCCGCGTTCTGGGCATTGCCCATTTGCGACAGGTTGACGCCGCCGATGCTCGGCAGCTTGTCCATGAGGCCGCCGAGGCCGCCCATGTTCTTCATCTGTTGCAGCTGATCGCGGAAGTCTTCAAGGTCGAAGCCCTTGCCCTTCTTCAGCTTCTTGGCCAGTTTGTCGGCCTTGTCCTTGTCGAGGGTCGCTTCAGCCTGTTCGATCAGGCTGAGCACGTCGCCCATGCCGAGGATCCGCGAAGCGATACGCTCCGGATGGAATGGCTCGAGCGCTTCGGTCTTCTCGCCCATACCGATGAACTTGATCGGCTTGCCGGTGATGGCACGAACGGACAGCGCGGCACCGCCACGGGCGTCACCGTCGACCTTGGTCAGGATCACGCCGGTCAGCGGCAGTGCATCGCCGAAGGCCTTGGCCGTGTTGGCGGCGTCCTGACCGGTCATGGCGTCGACCACAAACAGGGTTTCAACCGGGTTGATCGCGGCGTGCAGCGCCTTGATCTCGCCCATCATCTCTTCGTCGATATGCAGACGACCGGCGGTATCGACGATGACCACGTCGATGAACTTCAGTTTTGCTTCTTTAATAGCCGCGTTGGCGATGTCGACCGGCTTCTGGCTCAGGTCGGACGGGAAGAACGTCACACCAATGTCGTTGGCCAGGGTTTCCAGCTGTTTAATAGCAGCGGGACGATAGACGTCCGCCGACACGACCATGACCGACTTCTTCTTGCGCTCTTTAAGGAAGCGCGCCAGCTTGCCGGCGGTAGTGGTTTTACCGGCACCCTGCAAGCCGGCCATCAGTACGACGGCTGGCGGCACGGCACTCAGGTTCAAATCTTCGTTGGCCGCGCCCATCAGGCTTTCGAGTTCGGCCTGGACGATCTTCACGAACGCCTGGCCCGGCGTCAGGCTGCGCGACACCTCGGTGCCGACAGCGCGCTCCTTGACCGAGTTGACGAAGTCCTTGACCACCGGCAGGGCGACGTCGGCTTCGAGCAACGCCATGCGCACTTCACGCAGAGTGTCTTTGATGTTGTCTTCGGTCAGCTTCGCCTTGCCGGTGACATGGCGCAGCGTCTGCGAGAGACGGTCGGTTAAGTTTTCAAACATTGCGCGATCCTTTCAGGCCCTGTGTAGACCGGGATAATGGCGGCCCAGACCGGAATCAACATGTGCTCGGCGAGCCTGCGGCGTGGGCAGGTCGCGGATTATAGCGAAGACTGCGTCTGGCGGACACCTCGCTGTCAGCTTGCCGGTCTTTCGTGCCATGGCGGTTCTATGCCAAACTCAGCGCCTTTCGGGCTTGCCTAACAGGATTTATGCTCCCCTTGTCACCGAGTTTGCTGACCACCCTCGCCGCCGCCCTTCTATACGCCGCTGCGACTCTCTATCAGGGCACCCGCCTGGCCACTGGCGCCAAGGCCAACAAGCGCCTGCTGGTCTCGCTCGGCGTGCTCGCCGTGCTGGCCCACAGTGCCAGCCTGCTGACTCACCTGCTGACGCCGATCGGTCTGGGCCTGGACTTCTTCAGCGCTTCGAGCCTGATTGCCGCAGCGGTCATCGCCCTGACCCTGCTGGCCTGCTCGCGGATACCGGTGGAAAACCTGCTGGTCCTGTTGTTCCCGCTGGGTGCGATTACCGTGTTGCTGGCGCAGTTTGCGCCGACCGGCACCGTGCAGATCATCGACGAAGAGCCGGGCATCCTCGCGCATATCCTGCTGTCGATCCTCGCCTACGGCATGTTCACCATCGCGGTATTCCAGGCCTTGCTGCTGCTGGTGCAGGATCACCAGCTCAAGAACAAGCACCCGTCCGGGCTGATCAAGAACTTCCCACCACTGCAAACCATGGAAAGCCTGCTGTTCGGTTTCCTCTGGGCCGGCTGGACGCTGCTGTCCCTGTCGCTGATTTCCGGCTGGCTGTTCGTCGAGAACCTGTTTGCCCAGCACCTGGTGCACAAGACCCTGCTGGCCTGCCTGGCCTGGGTCGTGTTCAGCGTGCTGTTGTGGGGCCGCAATCGCCTGGGCTGGCGCGGTCACAAAGCGATCCGCTGGACCCTCGCCGGTTTCTGCCTGCTGATGTTGGCGTATTTCGGCAGCAAACTGGTCCGTGAATACATCCTGCACATCTGACGGGCGGCATAAATGGACGGTTTGCCCATAGGGCCGATGCTCGCGGTTTTTGTCCTGCTGATTCTCTGGTCGGGGTTGTTTACCGCCATCGAAGTGGCGCAGCAGCATCTGCTGGCGCAACGCAACGCTTCGCGCGCCAGCGACAAACCACTGGCAAAACTCAGCTTCCCGCTCGACAGCCTGATCCTGTGCAACACCCTGTGCCGCGCCCTCGCCGTGGTGCTTGCCACGCTGCTGGCGATTTTCCTCTGCGAAGAAAACGGTCCCTGGGCAGCCTGCCTGGGAGCCGGCGCCCTGCTGCTGGTGTTTGCCGACTATTTCCCGCGCACCCTCGCACAACGTTATCCGGACGCCGTGCTGTCATTCGGCAATTCGTTGCTGGCTGTTCCGCTGAAAGTGATCTACCCGTTCGCATGGCTGCTGAGCGGCATCAGTGGTTTGCTGTTGCGTCCGCTGGTGCGCAAGCCCCAGGTCGTGCAACAGAGCGAAGATGACGCTCCCGCAGATCGCCATGACGACGCGGAACACCCGTCACGCCCCCACCCGGTTTCCGGCATCCATGCGCTGGACAACATCACGGTCAACGACATCCTGGTGCCTCGCAGTGACGTCGACGGCATCAATCTTGATGACCCGATCGAAGAGATCATCGAGCAATTGCGCCACAACAAGCGCACCCGCCTGCCGGTCTTCCACAGTGACATCAACCAGGTCGAGGCCGTCCTCAACACCCGGCAGATCCGCCACTTGCTGGACAATCACGCCCTGACCCGCGAAGCGCTCCTCGCCGCCAGCTACGAGCCGTATTTCGTCCCGGAAAGCACGCCGCTGCAACTGCAGTTGCTGAACTTCCACAAGCAACAGCGGCGCCTGGGCATGGTGGTGGACGAGTACGGCGAAGTGCTGGGGATCGTGACTCTGGAGGACATCCTCGAAGAAATCGTCGGCGAATTCGAAAGCGAGCACAGCCTCGACAACCCGCATATTCATCCGCAGGCCGATGGTCGCATGGTGATCGACGGCGCCGCCTCGATCCGCGAACTGAACAAATGCCTGGGCTGGCACCTGCCCAGCGATGGCCCCCGGACTCTCAACGGTCTGGTGACCGAAGCGCTGGAAACCATTCCGGAAAGCGCGGTCTGCCTGAAGATCGGGCGCTATCGCCTGGAAATTCTCGAAACCGAGGAAAACCGCGTGAGCAAAGTGCTCATTTGGCACACCAGCTCGGCACCGGCGCTCACACCCGTGCGCTAGCTCGCCCCTTGTTCAATCGTTAGCCACCTTCCTATAATCGGGGCGCTTACCCAAGCCCCGCCGAACCGCGTGCTTACCCCGCACCCGACTGGTTCCGGCCGGTTCATCGCCGCTTTCCGCATCACACCGACGACTGTTCCTACTCGAAACAGCGCTCGTGCCTAATCCCATATCCCTGGGTGTTCGACCATAATAATTCGCTCCAACGGAGCTCATGACTGTCAGGGATCACCGCATGACGACCAGTACCGCTTACAGCGACACCGCGCCTGCCCAACCGACCAACTCCACCACCCGCGTGGCCACGGCGAGTTTCATCGGCACGGCCATCGAGTTCTACGACTTCTACGTCTACGCCACCGCCGCCGCACTGGTGATCGGGCCGGTGTTCTTTCCGCAGACGTCCGGCACGGCGCAGATGCTCTCGGCATTCCTCACCTTCGGTATCGCCTTCCTCGCCCGCCCGCTGGGCTCGGCATTGTTTGGTCACTTCGGCGACCGTATCGGACGCAAATCGACACTGGTGGCTTCACTGCTGCTGATGGGTGTCTGTACCACCCTGATCGGCGTGCTGCCGGGTTACGACAGCATCGGTGCGTGGGCGCCGATCCTGCTTTGTGTGCTGCGCTTCGGCCAAGGCCTTGGGTTAGGCGGCGAATGGGGCGGCGCAGCGCTGCTGGCCACCGAAAACGCCCCGAAAGGCAGACGGGCATGGTTCGGCATGTTCCCGCAGCTAGGCCCTTCGATCGGCTTTCTGGCGGCCAACGGCCTGTTCCTGACCCTGGCCATGACGCTCAATGACGAACAGTTCCGCAGTTGGGGCTGGCGGATTCCGTTCCTGCTCAGTGCGGTGCTGGTGATGGTCGGGCTGTATGTGCGCCTCAAACTTCACGAAACACCGGTATTCGCCAACGCCATCGCCCGTCAGGAGAGAGTGAAAGTGCCGCTGGTCGAGCTGTTCAGCCAATACTGGGCGCCAACACTGCTGGGAGCGGCAGCCATGGTGGTTTGCTACGCGCTGTTCTACATCTCGACCGTATTTTCCCTGAGCTACGGCGTGTCGACGCTGGGCTACAGCCGCGAGACATTCCTCGGGCTGCTGTGCTTTGCGGTGCTGTTCATGGCGGCCGCTACGCCGTTGTCGGCCTGGGCCAGCGATCGATACGGGCGCAAACCGGTACTGATCGTCGGCGGCGTGCTGGCAGTTCTTTCCGGGTTTCTGATGGAGCCGTTGCTGACTCAGGGCTCGACCTGGGGCGTGGCGTTGTTTCTGTGCATCGAGCTGTTCCTGATGGGCGTGACATTCGCCCCGATGGGCGCCCTGCTGCCGGAACTGTTTCCGACGCACGTCCGCTATACCGGCGCCTCGGCGGCCTACAACCTCGGCGGGATTGTCGGAGCCTCGGCGGCGCCGTTCTTCGCGCAGAAACTGGTGGCGATGGGTGGTTTGAGTTACGTCGGCGGGTATGTGTCGGCGGCCGCGGTGCTCAGCTTGATTGCTGTGCTGTGCCTGAAGGAGACGCGCCATAACGACCTGAATCAGGTGTCGTAGGCGCAATGACCGCTCCCGCACGGGCGGGAGCGGTCAGATAGCGAGATTACAGCTCTACAACGACAGCCTGAGAAGCACGGGTCGCTTTGGCACGAGCGGCCTCGATCGACTCATCACGCGCCAGGGCCACGCCCATGCGACGCTGACCATTGACCTCAGGCTTGCCGAACAGACGCAGCGCGGTATCCGGCTCGCTCAGTGCAGCGCCGAGGTTGGCGAATGCGGTCTGGGTCGACTGACCTTCCACCAGAATCACCGCTGATGCCGATGGGCCGAACTGACGGATCAGCGGCACCGGCAGGCCAAGGATTGCGCGGGCATGCAGGGCGAACTGCGACAGGTCCTGGGAAATCAGGGTCACCAGACCGGTGTCGTGCGGACGCGGCGAAACTTCGCTGAACCACACTTGATCACCCTTGATGAACAGCTCGACGCCGAACAGGCCACGGCCACCCAACGCTTCGGTCACCGCTTTGGCAACGCGCTCGGATTCAGCCAGTGCAATCGGGCTCATGGCCTGAGGCTGCCAGGATTCCTGGTAGTCGCCCTTTTCCTGACGATGGCCGACCGGTGCACAGAACGTGGTGCCGCCGATATGACGCACGGTCAGCAGGGTGATTTCGTAGTCGAAATCGATGAAGCCTTCGATGATCACCCGACCTTTGCCGGCACGACCGCCTTCTTGCGCGTAATCCCAGGCTTTCTGCACGTCATCGGTGCTGCGCAGCAGGCTCTGGCCTTTGCCCGACGAACTCATCACTGGTTTGACGACGCACGGGAAACCCAGGTCCTCAACGGCTTTGCTGTAGTCCTCGAAGGTATCGGCGAAGTGGTAAGGCGAAGTCGGCAGATCCAGCTCTTCGGCGGCCAGACGACGGATGCCTTCGCGGTTCATGGTCAGTTGAGCGGCGCGAGCGGTCGGGATCACGGTGAAGCCTTCGGCTTCCAGCTCCACCAGGGTGGCAGTGGCGATGGCTTCGATTTCCGGCACGATGAAGTGCGGCTTTTCGGCTTCGATCACCGCACGCAGGGCGGCGCCGTCGAGCATGTTGATCACATGGCTGCGATGGGCAACCTGCATGGCCGGCGCATTGGCATAACGGTCAACGGCGATCACTTCAACGCCCAGGCGCTGCAGCTCGATCACCACTTCCTTGCCCAACTCACCACAGCCACACAGCAATACGCGGGTCGCGGTCGGCGACAATGGAGTTCCGATACGGGTCATCTCAGGTCCTCAAAGAAGCGGATCATCGAGGGACGCGGCCAAAGGCGCACTTCCCATGGGGAGAAAGCGCGGCATTTTACATGAACCTGAGGGTTTGGCTTCAGCCGGCGACAGCCTGTTTGCGCTCGCGCCAGGTCATGATCAGCCAGACGGCCGTGACACCGGCGAACTTCGAGGCCAGGGCCGTGATGATCACCGGCGGCGTCAGCAGGTCGATCATGCCGAAGAAGATGAAGGTATCGAGGGGAATGCTCAGCGCCGAACTGATCCACAACCGGTCACGCAACGGGCGTTTGGTGACGGTAAACACCAGCCAGTCGATGCACTCTGAGACCGCGAACGCCGTGGCGCTGGCCAGCGCAATCGACGGATCGGAAGTGACATAGGACAGCACCAGCGCCGCCAGCATCGCCGCAATCGCGCCGTGGCCGAAACGGATCTGCACCATGTCGCGCAACACGAACACCAGCCCGCCCCAAGCCGACCAGATGATGTCCAGGTGCGGTGCGGTGGAGAAGGCGAAGTTGATCAGCACGACACTGCTGATGTAGGCGATGAGGAAGAGCATGAGATGGCCTTTGAATTTGGCGCACAGATTACTGGACCCGTAGATCAAGAGCCACCCCCTCACCCCAGCCCTCTCCCCCAGAGGGGGCGAGGGGGAAAGGGAGCAGATCGGGGGCTTTTCAAATCTTGAGTTCGACTCGATAGCTCAGGTCGGCGTATAGCGAAAGACACCTCGGTCAGTCCCCTCTCCCTTCGGGAGAGGGTTAGGGTGAGGGGCAACTCCAAAGTCGATCACAACTTCGGCGGCAACATCCAGACCAGCCCACTGGCCTTCGCCCGCTCATGACACAACCCGAGCACCACCCGCCGTTCGTCGTTGGTCATCCGGCTCCAGCGGGTGATTTCCTCGACCGTGCGCTGGCAACCGGTGCAAATGTCATCCTCGTCCAGCGCGCAAATGCTCACGCACGGCGAGGCGACAGGTCTTTCCGGGGTTGTCATTCTTCCTGCTCGACCAGATCGCGCGCATAGCGCTGAGAGTTATGCACATAGTGCGCGGCACTGGCTTCGAGCATTTTTTTCTGTTGCTCGGTCAACTCACGCACGACTTTGCCCGGCGAGCCCATCACCAGCGAACCGTCGGGAATTTCCTTGCCTTCACCGATCAGCGAATTGGCGCCGATGATGCAGTTCTTGCCGATCTTCGCGCCGTTGAGGATGACGGCGTTGATACCGATCAGGCTGTAGTCGCCGACCGTGCAGCCGTGGAGCATGGCGTTATGGCCGATGGTCACGCCAGTGCCGATGGTCAGCGGATAGCCCATATCGGTGTGCATCACCGTGCCATCCTGCACGTTGCTGTTCTTGCCGATCAGGATCAGTTCGTTGTCGCCGCGCAACACGGCGTTGAACCAGACGTTGGCGCCCTCTTCCAGTTTGACCTTGCCCACCAGCACGGCGCTGGGGGCGACCCAGCTCTGCGGATGGGTTTCGACGCGGGCGTCGCCCAGGCGGTATTTCATCTTGTTTTCCTCAGGGCTCACGATGGCTGGCCATTTGACCAATGGCTTCAGGTATTGATGAAGCTTTTCGGCGGCTGGTGCAGGCTGATTTTGGCGTCATAGAGCAGGTTGATCAACTCGACGATCATGATCGCCGTCAGCCCCCAGATCTTGTATTCGCCGTAACGATAACTCGGCACGTACCAACTGCGACCCTGATAGTCGATGCGATGGGTGTGTTCACGCGGGTCCTTGCGGAAGAACTCCAACGGCACGCTGAACACCGCAGCAATCTCCGCATCATTGGCCAGGTATTCGACGAAATCGGGAATCACCCCGACATAAGGTGTGACCTTGATGCCATGCAGGGAAATCAATGGACTGAGCGGACCGATCACTTCGACCAGGCCGGGTGGCAGGCCGATTTCTTCTTCGGCCTCACGCAGCGCGGTGAAGATCAGATCCGGATCTTCCGGATCCCGTCGTCCGCCGGGAAAGGCGACTTCGCCACCGTGGGTCGAGAGCCCGCTGGCGCGCAAGGTAAGGACAAGCTCGGGTTCGTCACTGCGAGTAATCGGCACCAGGACAGCGGCCTCGGGGAAACGCGTGTCGGTCTCCAGCGTGCGCGGCGTGTGATTGCTTACCCGGTGCAGTAGCTCGTCCAGCATAAGTGTTCTCGATCTGTGCCTTACCCTGCATCATGCACCAATCATTGCGACCGCCCAAGCCCCGAACGGGCACCATGTCGCGAAACGACAACTTGCCGACTGACACCGCTGCACGCCAAGATAGGCGCAGCATTCAGGAACCCCAGCATGAAATTTTGCAGCCAGTGCGGCAACCCGGTAACCCAGCGCATTCCCGAAGGCGACTCGCGGCTGCGATTTGTCTGCGACAGCTGTCAGACCATTCACTACCAGAACCCCAATATCGTGGCCGGCTGCGTGGCGACCTGGGGCAGTAAAGTCCTGCTCTGTCGCCGCGCCATCGAGCCGCGTCTCGGTTACTGGACGCTGCCCGCCGGCTTCATGGAAAACGGCGAGACCATCGAGCAGGCCGCCATCCGCGAAACCGCCGAGGAAGCCTGCGCCCGGGTACGCAACCTGAGCATCTACACCCTTATCGACGTGCCGCATATCAGTCAGGTGCATGTGTTCTTTCGCGCAGAGTTGGCGGATCTGGATTTTTCCGCCGGCCCCGAAAGCCTCGAAGTGCAACTGTTCGACGAAGCGCAGATTCCATGGGACGAGCTGGCTTTCCGCACGGTGGGCCGTACCTTAGAATGCTTCTTCGCTGACCGCCGCGCCGAGATCTACCCGGTTCGCTCCGAATCGATTCCACCGCTCGCGCAGCCAGCCATCACTTAATCTCGTCGCCGCCCGGCCGATACACAAGGTGCGGGCTGCAAGAGCGTCTGCATAACATCTATAAATAAAGTATCGGCTTCATTCCTGGGGAATCGTTTCAATGCGTTGGTTGCTTGCCCTGTTCTGCCTGTCGTTCGTTTCGGTAACGCAAGCGTCATTCGTGACCACCGTGACGCCATCCAACACGCCTCTGATCGAAAAAGTACTGGTGCTCAAATCGGCTCATCAACTGCAGTTGATCGCCGACGGCAAACCACTCAAGACTTATCGTATTTCTCTGGGCAAGGGCGCGAAGAAAGGCCCGAAACTGATTGAAGGCGATAAACGCACACCGGAAGGTTTCTATTGGATCGACTGGCGCAAAACCAGCGACAAATTCAATCTGTCGATGCACATCTCCTACCCGAACATCGCCGATTCTGCCCGCGCCCGACGTGAAGGCGTCGAACCTGGCGGGATGATCATGATCCACGGCACACCGGATTCGGAAGAAACGCCGGAAGACCTGTTCCACACGCTGGACTGGACCGATGGCTGTGTCGCCATGCGTAACGTCGACATGCGCGAAGTGTGGAATATGGTGCCGGACGGCACGATGGTCGAAATCCGCCCTTAACGACCTGCCTTTGGTCGCTCACGAAAAATAAATCAAAAGATCGCAGCCTGCGTCAGCGCCTACCGGAGTGATACCACTGCGAACCGTAGACGTTGACGCAGGCTGCGATCTTTTGCTTTGCAAAGTCCACCTCTAATACCACTTCAAGACAACCCTCCAGAAACCCGCCACTTCATTGGGCTAGCGGCCATTTCCCCGCGTTGACATGGTATTCAAGTGGTATTAATTTCCGCCCCACAAGCGAGCCACAACAATCCTATACTCGCGCCGGAAATGACCAACATGAACGACCTGCACGCCCTACGTCCAGATGACTCACAGCCGACGCCGCTGTACCTGCAACTGGCGCGCAATCTGGAATCGGCAATTCATGCCGGCCAGTGGAAAGCCGAACAGGCGATGCCGTCCGAGCGCAATCTCAGCGAGCAACTGGGCATCTCCCGGGTCACCGCCCGCAAAGCGCTGGAGGTCTTGCTCGATCAAGGCCTGATCCGTCGCCTGCAAGGCTCCGGCACGTTCATCACCCCACGCCTTGAACAACCGCTTTCGCGCCTGTCGGGCTTCAGCGAAATGCTTCGCCTCAAGGGCTTTGTGCCCAGCTCGCAATGGCTGGAGCGTGAAATCACCCTGCCAACCCACGAAGAACTGATCCGCCTCGGCCTGTCGCCGAACGACAAGGTCGCGCGCATGAAGCGCCTGCGCAAGGCGGACGACACGGTAATGGCCATCGAGATGAGCACCCTGCCCGCCTCGGTCATGCCCAAGCCTCAGGTTGTGGGCGATTCGCTCTACGAACACCTCGACAGCATCGGCAAACCGATCGTGCGCGCCTTGCAGCACATCCAGGCCATCAACGCCTCGGACGAGTTCGCCGCGCTGGTCGGCATCGCCCCCGGCACCGCGATGCTGCTGATGACCCGGGTCGGCTACCTGGAAGACAACACGCCGATCGAAGTCACCGACACCTATTGCCGCAACGACTACTACGACTTTGTTGCAGAGCTTCGCCGCTGATCAGCAGCCAAGCCAAACGAGAGAAGCGAAATGTCCGAAGACAACATCCTCACCGCTGACGGCTGGATTCGCGGCCGGCTGATCCACGAACACGGCAGAGTCGTGTCCATCGAAGGCGTGCCTTGCGATCCGGCGGACAACGATCTGCCTTACCTGCTGCCGGGTTTCATCGACCTGCACGTTCACGGCGGTGGAGGCAAGGACATCATGGAAGGCGCCAGCGCTTTCGAGACCATCACCAAAACCCACGTGCGTTTCGGCACCACCTCGTTGCTGGCCACCACCATGACCGCGCCGAGTGCCGAGATTTCCAGCGTGCTCAAGGATGTCGGAGAGTTCTGCGAACAGCGTCCGAAAGGCGCCGCCCGGGTACTCGGCGTACACCTCGAAGGCCCGTACATCAATCCAGGCAAACTTGGCGCGCAACCGAACTTTGCCCACACCGCGTTGATGGCCGAAGTCGAAGAGTATCTGGCACTGGCGCCGATCCGGGTGATCACTATCGCCCCGGAAATCGCCGGCCACGACGGTTTGATTCGTGAACTGAGCCGCCGTGGCATCCGCATGCAGATCGGCCACACCCTCGGCAGTTACGAGGAAGGTGTCGCCGCCCTTGAGGCCGGCGCCACCAGCTTCACACACTTGTACAACGCCATGAGCCCGCTGCATCACCGCGAGCCGGGCATCGTCGGCGCGGCACTGGCCCACGCAAAATTCGCCGAGCTGATTCCGGACTTGCTGCACGTGCATCCCGGCGCCATCCGCGTGGCCCTGCGCTCGATCCCGTGCCTCTACTGCGTCACTGATTCGACCGCCGCCGCCGGCATGCCCGACGGTGAGTACAAGCTGGGCAGCCACACCGTCACCAAATGCCTGGGCGGCGTGCGCCTGCCAGACGGCACCCTCGCCGGCAGCACCCTGACCATGGATCAGGCCCTGCGCAACCTGGTGAAGATCGGTCTGCCGATTGCCGAGGCCTCGCAACGTCTTTCGCAATTCCCCGCCGACTACCTCGGCATCACCGAACGCGGGCGCCTTGTACCTGGCGCCTGGGCCGACTGCGTGCGGCTGGATCGCTCACTCACACTGACCGCCGTCATGGTCGAAGGAGAAGACATTGACTTCAAAAATGCTTGAGGAGGCGCTGTCCTCGTTCGAGGCCGTGCAAGCCCAACTGCAACAGCTCGATGGCTCGATGATCGAGATCGCCGGGCGCCTGCGCCGTCAGCCGCCGCAAGTGGCGATGACCGTCGCCCGCGGCAGTTCCGACCACGCAGCGAGCTACTTCGCCTACCTGACCATGCAGCAACTGGGGATTCCGGTGGCGTCGCTACCCATGTCGGTGGTGACCATGCAGCAGGCGCCTTTGAAGGTCAGCGGTCAGGTCGCGTTCGCATTTTCCCAGTCGGGCCAGAGCCCGGATCTGGTCAACAGCCTGCGCCTGCTGCGCAAACGCGGCGCCCTGAGCGTGTCGATGGTCAACGCCGCAGATTCTCCGCTGGAGGCCGCGTGCGAATTCAGCCTGCCGCTGCTGGCCGGTACCGAAAGCAGTGTCGCTGCGACCAAGAGCTTCATCGCCACCCTCAGCGCCAGCGCCCGTCTGATCGCGCACTGGAAAGAAGACAGCGAATTGCTTGAAGCGCACAACGCCCTGCCCGAAGGTTTGCGCGAAGCGGCGCAACAGGACTGGAGCCCGGCCATCGATGCCTTGCGCGATTGCGAACGCCTGATGGTAATCGGTCGTGGCGCCGGATTCGCCATCGCCCAGGAAGCCGCACTGAAATTCAAGGAGACCTCGGCCATCCAGGCCGAAGCCTTCAGCAGCGCCGAAGTCCGTCACGGCCCGATGGCACTGATCGACGAACACTACCCGCTGCTGGTGTTCGCCCCACGCGGTGCCGAACAGGCCGGTCTGCTGAGTCTGGCGGCCGAGATGCGCCAGCGCGGTGCCCGCGTGCTGCTGGCCGCCCCGGATGACGTGAGCGAACGCGACCTGACTTTGAGCCGCGCGGAGCATCCGGCGCTCGATCCGATCCTGGCGATCCAGAGTTTCTATGTGATGGCAGCCGGCCTGGCCGTGGCCCGAGGCATGGACCCGGATCAGCCGCGACACCTGAGCAAAGTCACTCGTACGCACTGAGTCCGAACCGAACGTTTTCCTGATGAGACCGAGCCATGCACAACAACAATAAAGAGCTGACTTTAAGCGCCCCGCTCAGCGGCCCGGTGCTCACGCTCGCCAAAGTTCCGGACGCGGTGTTCGCCAGCGGCGCGATGGGCGACGGCATTGCCATCGATCCGCTGAACGACACCTTGTATTCGCCCTGCGCCGGGGTGGTGATCCACGTCGCCCGCACCGGCCACGCGCTGACCGTGCGTGCCGACAACGGCGCGGAAATCCTCCTGCACCTGGGACTCGACACGGTCGAGTTGCAGGGCGAAGGTTTCTCGATGCTGGTCAAGGAAGGCAACCGGGTCAGCAGTGGCCAGCCGCTGCTGCGCTATGACCTGGACAAGGTCGGCCGCCAGTGCAAAAGCCTGGTGAGTCTGCTGATCCTGACCAACAGCCAGGATTTCCAGGCACGTCCCATCACCCTGAAAACGGTGAAGGTCGGCGAGCCGCTGCTGCACATCGTCGCCCGTCACGGCACGGCGGCGAACGCGGAAGAACCCGGCGGACCAGAGGTTCACGGCCACGTGCTGGTCGCCCATCGCGGCGGGCTGCATGCACGCCCGGCGGCGTTGATCCGCCAGACTGCGCAAGGTTTCAAGAGCCGGTCGCAGCTGCATTTCGCCGGCAAGTCGGCGCCGTGCAACAGCCTCATCGGCTTGATGGGCCTGGCGATTGGCGAACAGGACGAAGTGCAAGTCAGTTGCCAGGGTTGCGATGCGCAAGCAGCACTGCAAGCCTTGCTCAACGCACTGGCCACCGCCCTGCCCGATGATCATCATTCCGCCGCACCGATTGCCACAGCCCCACGCAATCGCCCGGCCGAGGCCGGCGTGTTGCACGGAGTGTGCGCCGCACCGGGTCTGGTCGGCGGGCCGCTGTTTCGCTTGAACGCGATCAGCCTGCCGGCGGACGCTGGCAATCGTCAGCCCGAGCAACAATTGCAAATCCTCGACGCGGCACTGAATCAGGTTCGCAGCGAAATCAACGGCACCCTCGCCCAGGCGAAAAAACAGCGCAATGCCGATGAAGAAGCAATCTTCGCCGCACACTTGGCGCTGCTTGAAGATCCGGCCCTGCTCGACGCCGCGCAGCAATCGATCGAAACCGGCACCGCAGCGACCCACGCCTGGAGCCAGTCCATCGACGCGCAATGCGAAGTGCTGCAAAACACCGGCAGCGCACTGCTGGCCGAGCGTGCCAACGATCTGCGTGACTTGAAACAACGGGTGCTCCGCGCCCTGCTCGGCGAGGCCTGGCATTACGAAGTGCCGGCCGGCGCCATCGTCGCCGCCCACGAACTGACACCTTCGGACTTGCTGCAACTGAGCGCGCAAGGTGTCGCCGGGTTGTGCATGGCCGAAGGTGGCGCGACATCCCACGTGGCGATTCTGGCTCGGGGCAAAGGCCTGCCGTGCATAGTCGCACTGGGTTCGGCGCTGCTCGATCAGGCGCAAGGTCAATCGGTGGTCCTCGACGCCGACGGCGGGCGTCTCGAACTGACGCCAAATGCCGAAAGACTGGCCGAAGTCCGGCAAGCCCAGATCGACCGCCAACAACGTCGCGAAGCCCAGCAAGCCCAAGCCCATCTGCCGGCGGAAACCCGCAACGGCGTGGCCATCGAAGTGGTCGCCAATGTCGCCTCCAGCCATGAAGCCGCGGTTGCGTTTGCCAACGGCGCCGATGGCGTCGGCCTGTTGCGTACCGAATTTCTGTTCGTCGATCGACACACCGCGCCGGACGTCGAAGAACAGCGCGCCGCCTATCAAGCGGTGATCGATGCCATGGGCGACAAGTCGGTAATCATCCGCACCATCGACGTCGGCGGCGACAAGCAACTCGACTATCTGCCGCTGCCAGCGGAAGCCAACCCGGTACTTGGCCTGCGCGGTATTCGACTGGCCCAGGCCCGCCCGGAAATTCTCGATCAGCAACTGCGCGCCCTGCTGCAAGTCAGCCCGTTGCAGCGCTGCCGGATTCTGCTGCCGATGGTCACCGAGGTCGACGAACTGCTGCACATCCGCCAACGGGTCGATGCCCTGTGCCTGGAACTCGGCATCAATCAACGTCCGGAAATCGGCGTGATGATCGAAGTCCCGGCCGCCGCGCTGCAGGCCGAACAACTGGCCGAACACGCCGACTTCCTGTCCATCGGCACCAACGACCTGTCGCAATACACCCTGGCCATGGACCGCGACCACGCCGGCCTCGCCGCACGGGTCGATGCCTTGCACCCGGCGCTGCTGCGCCTGATCGCCATGACTTGCGAAGGCGCGGCGGTGCATAAGCGTTGGGTCGGCGTGTGCGGCGCCCTGGCTTCCGATCCGCTGGCGACGCCGGTGTTGATCGGCCTGGGCATAACCGAACTGTCGGTGAGCCCGGTACAGATCGGTGAAATCAAGGACCGCGTGCGCCAGTTGCACGAAGCCGAATGCCAACGTCTCGCCCGGGACTTGCTCAAGCTGAGCAGCGCCGCCGCGGTGCGTCACGCCTGTCATCAACATTGGCCTCTGCGCTAACAAAAACAACAAGGACAAACGCCATGTACCAACTCTTCATCGAAGGCCTGCAACGCCTCGGCCGGGCACTGATGCTGCCGATCGCGATCCTGCCGATCGCCGGACTGCTGCTGCGCCTGGGCGACACCGACCTCCTGAACATCGCGATCATCCACGACGCCGGTCAGGTGATCTTCGCCAACCTGGCGATGATCTTCGCCATCGGCATCGCGGTCGGTTTCGCCAAGGACAACAACGGCACGGCCGGCCTCGCCGGGGTGATCGGTTACCTGGTAATGATCTCCACCCTCAAAGTGCTCGATGCGAGCATCAACATGGGCATGCTCGCCGGGATCGTCAGCGGCCTGATGGCCGGCGCGCTGTACAACCGCTTCAAGGACATCAAGCTGCCGGAGTACCTGGCGTTCTTCGGCGGCCGGCGCTTCGTGCCGATCGTCACCGGTTTTGCAGCGGTGGGCCTGGGCGTGGTGTTCGGCTACATCTGGCCGCCGATCCAGCACGGCATCAACAGCTTCGGCAGCCTGATGATGGAAAGCGGCAGCTTCGGCGCCTTCGTCTTCGGCGTGTTCAACCGCCTGCTGATCGTCACCGGGCTGCACCACATCCTCAACAACATGGCGTGGTTCGTGTTCGGCAACTTCACCGACCCGACCACCGGCGCATTGGTCACCGGTGACCTGTCACGCTACTTCGCCGGCGATCCGAAGGGCGGCCAGTTCATGACCGGCATGTTCCCGATGATGATCTTCGGCCTTCCCGCCGCGTGCCTGGCGATGTACCGCAACGCCCTGCCGGAACGACGCAAGGTCATGGGCGGGATCTTTCTGTCGATGGCACTGACCTCGTTTTTGACCGGGGTAACCGAGCCGATCGAATTCGCCTTCATGTTCCTCGCACCGCTGCTGTATCTGGTGCATGCGCTGCTGACCGGGTTGTCGATGGCGATCACCAATGCGCTGAACATTCACCTGGGCTTCACCTTCTCCGGCGGCTTCATCGACATGGTGCTGGGCTGGGGACGTTCCACCAATGGCTGGCTGGTGATTCCGGTGGGCCTGGCCTATGCGGTCATCTATTACGCGGTGTTCGATTTCTGTATCCGTCGCTTCAACCTGAAGACGCCGGGACGTGAAGACGTTGCCACCGCCGACAAAGCGGTTCTGACCGAAAACGAACGCGCCGGGGCTTACATCAAGGCACTCGGTGGTGCCGAGAATCTGGTCACTGTTGGTGCGTGCACCACGCGGCTGCGACTGGAAATGGTGGATCGCAACAAGGCTTCCGATGCGGACCTGAAAGCACTGGGCGCGATGGCAGTTGTGCGTCCGGGCAAGGGCGGTAGTTTGCAGGTTGTTGTCGGACCGATGGCCGACAGCATTGCTGATGAGATTCGACTGGCGATGCCGGCGTTAGGGCGTGCCGAAGTGGCTGCACCTGTCGCGATCATCGAAACCAGCGAACCGGTTGCAGTCGCTACACCGCTGGCACAGCAATGGCTGACCGCCCTGGGCGGCAGCGACAATGTGCTGCAACTGGACTGCATCGCCATGAGCCGGATTCGCCTGCAACTGGCCGATGGCAAGGTGTTGTCGGAAAGCCGATTGAAAGAGCTTGGATGTTTGGGTGTGAGCGCGCTGGAGGATGGCGTGTGGCACTTGCTGGTGGGTGAGCGGGCGCAGAGCTTGAGTGCGGCGCTGGAGGGGTTGGTTAATCGGAGTGAGGTGAGTGCCAAGGTTTAGAGCGACCTCTGAATCGATGGGTGGGGGTGATTTGACGCATCTTTGTGCGGACTCAGAATCCCCCCTCACCCTAACCCTCTCCCGGAGGGAGAGGGGACTGACCGAGTTGTTTGGGAG
>NZ_JBSVWF010000057.1:0-42053 GCF_054071635.1 Pseudomonas sp. SDO52101_S400
CGGTGACTGACACTCCGCATTCGCGAGCAAGCCCGCTCCCACATTAGATTTGTTTTTGATTGAGGATTTTCTGTGCGTTCATTGTTCTGGCGTATTCTCGCGAGTTTCTGGCTGGCCATCGCTCTGGTTGCAGGGCTTTCCATTCTGCTGGGGCACATGCTCAACCAGGACGCGTGGATCCTCAGCCGCCATCCGGGTCTGAACACCCTGGCTGCCGACTGGACGCAGACCTACGAAGCCCAAGGCGAGGACGCCGCCCAGAACATCCTCGAACAACGCAAACGCCAATACCACATCGACGTGCAAGTGCTGAACGAGAGCGGCGACCCGGTGGTGCGTGGCACCTTCCCCCGTCGCGCGGCAGCCTTTGAAGCACGACAGAACAACGACGACCGGCGCCTGCCATGGCGGCGGTTGACCGATGAGTTCACCAGCGAAAAAAGCGGTGACACCTACCTGTTCATCTACCGCATCCCACACCCGGAACTCGATGCCTGGCACCGCGAAAGCCTGCTCTGGCCATTGAGTGCGCTGGGGATCGCATTGGTGGTGCTGACCCTGTTCAGCCTGCTGGTGACCTTCTCCATCACCCGCCCGCTCAGCCGTTTGCGCGGTGCGGTGCACGATCTGGGACAAACTACCTATCAGCAGAACAGTCTGGCGAAACTGGCCAACCGCCGCGATGAGTTCGGCGTACTGGCCAACGACTTCAACCGCATGGGCGCACGCCTGCAAAGCCTGATCGGCAGTCAGCGGCAGTTGCTGCGCGACGTATCCCACGAATTGCGCTCACCGCTGGCACGGCTGCGCATCGCGCTGGCACTGGCCGAACGGGCGAGCCCGGAAGAACGGGAAAAACTCTGGCCACGCCTGACCCGCGAGTGCGACCGACTGGAAGCGTTGATCAGTGAAATCCTGGTACTGGCACGGGTCGACGCCGACAACGCCAGCGCCGAAGCCGTGGATCTGAATGCGTTGCTGGGCTCTCTGCAAAAGGACGCACAACTCGGCTCGCCGGAACAGACCGTCCGCCTGGAGGCCGAGCCGCAACTCAACATGACGGGGTGGCCGACCATGATCGAGCGCGCCGTGGACAACCTGTTGCGCAATGCCCAGCGCTTCAATCCAGCGGGGCAGCCGATCGAAATGCAGGCTTCACGTCAGGGTGAGCGAATCGTGGTCAGCGTGCGCGACCATGGGCCGGGCGTGCAGGCCGAGCACTTGAGCCAGTTGGGCGAGCCGTTTTATCGGGCGCCGGGGCAGACCGCCGCGGGTCATGGCCTGGGACTGGCGATTGCCCGGCGAGCGGCGGAGCGGCATGGCGGGACATTGGTGCTGGCCAATCATCCGCAGGGTGGGTTTGTGGCGAGTCTTGAGTTGCCGCTGGAGCCTGGGATTGTGGTTCAACCGTAAGAGCCCTCATCGGAACGCCGCCCGCCCAGCCCTCTCCCGGAGGGAGAGGGAGCCGACCGAGTAGTCTTACGTCAGACATCGACCTGAAAAATCGAGTCGATTATGGTTCTGTAAAAGCACTCGAACCGAGTCAATTCGGATTCGGCCAGGTTCTTTCAGGTCGGTGGACCTCGGGAGCATCCCCCAATCAGTCCCCTCTCCCTCCGGGAGAGGGCTAGGGTGAGGGGTTGCTTTTGACGCCCTTTAAGCCTTACCCGGCCAAGCGCTGACAAACTCCACCAGATCAACCTTCTCCGCCACCCGCGGCTCCTTCTGCGGCGTCCCAAGGTACAGAAACGCAATCACCTCTTCGCCATCCGTCAGCCCCAACCCCTTGGCAACATGTTTCGAATAAGCCAGATCACCGGTACGCCACACCGCACCAATCCCCTGCGCGTAAGCCGCCAGCAGAATCCCGTGGGCTGCACAACCCGCCGCCAGCAATTGCTCGGCCTTCGGGTATTTGACGTGATCCTGCAATTTGGCAATGACCACGACCACCAGCGGCGCCCGCAATGGGCCATTGCGCGCCTTGTCGATCATCGCTTCGGTGACTTCGCCTTCCTGCATCTGCGCCGCTTCGGCCAGCAACTCGCCCATCTGCTCACGCGCCGCGCCTTCGACGGTCAGGAAGCGATACGGCTGCAAATGGCCGTGATCCGGAGCTCGGGTCGCGGCGGCGAACAGCACTTCGCGCTGTTCGGCGGTGGGGGCCGGATCGATCAGTCGTGGAACGGAAACACGGTTGAGCAAAGCGTCGAGAGCCTGCATCGGCCACCTCCTGAAAAAAATGTCCGGCTATTCTAGCTGCAAGTGATCCGGCCGCGTCGGTTTACATGCCTTGCCCCGCAGGTAGAATGGCGCCCTTCCCACATCAGCCCGAGCGGACTTCATGGCGTTGCCGACCTTACGGATCATTGGTTTCATCATCGGCATCTTCCTGATCACCCTGGCCGTCGCCATGGTCGTGCCCATGGCCACCCTGGTGATTTTCGAGCGCACAGGCGATCTGCCGTCGTTCCTCTGGGCGAGCATGATCACCTTCGTCGCCGGCCTCGCACTGGTGATTCCCGGACGCCCGGAACACATTCACCTGCGGCCTCGCGACATGTACCTGCTGACCGTCACCAGTTGGCTGGTGGTGTGCATTTTCGCCGCGCTGCCGTTTTTGCTGACCCAGCACATCAGCTACACCGACTCGTTCTTCGAAAGCATGTCCGGCATCACGGCCACCGGGTCGACCGTACTCAGCGGGCTGGACACCATGTCCCCGGGCATCCTGATGTGGCGTTCACTGCTGCACTGGCTCGGCGGCATCGGCTTCATCGGCATGGCGGTGGCGATTCTGCCGTTGCTGCGAATCGGCGGCATGCGCCTGTTCCAGACCGAGTCCTCGGACCGCTCGGAAAAGGTCATGCCCCGCTCGCACATGGTGGCGCGACTGATCGTGGCGGCATACGTGGGCATTACCATTCTCGGCAGCCTGGCGTTCTGGTGGGCGGGCATGAGCCCGTTCGATGCGATCAACCACGCGATGTCGGCGATCTCCACCGGCGGTTTCTCGACCTCCGACCAGTCCCTTGCCAAGTGGACGCAACCGGCAGTGCACTGGGTGGCGGTGGTGGTGATGATCCTCGGCAGCCTGCCGTTCACCCTGTACGTGGCGACGCTGCGCGGCAATCGCCGGGCGCTGATCAAGGACCAACAGGTGCAGGGTTTGCTCGGCATGTTGCTGGTGACCTGGCTGGTGCTCGGCACCTGGTACTGGTGGACCACCAACCTGCACTGGCTGGACGCGTTGCGCCACGTGGCACTGAACGTGACTTCGGTGGTCACGACCACCGGATTTGCGTTGGGGGATTACAGCCTGTGGGGCAATTTCTCGCTGATGCTGTTCTTCTATCTGGGCTTCGTCGGCGGCTGCTCCGGCTCGACGGCGGGCGGGATCAAGATCTTCCGTTTCCAGGTCGCCTACATCCTGCTCAAGGCCAACCTTAACCAGCTGATTCACCCACGAGCGGTGATCAAGCAGAAGTACAACGGCCATCGCCTCGACGAAGAAATCGTCCGTTCGATCCTGACCTTTTCGTTCTTCTTCGCCATCACCATCTGCGTGATCGCCCTGCTGCTGTCGCTGCTCGGCGTTGACTGGATGACGGCGCTGACCGGCGCCGCCAGCACCGTATCCGGCGTCGGCCCGGGGCTGGGCGAAACCATTGGCCCGGCCGGCAACTTCGCCAGCCTGCCGGATGCGGCCAAGTGGATTCTGTCGTTCGGCATGCTGCTCGGCCGACTGGAGATCATTACGGTGTTTGTGCTGTGTATTCCGGCGTTCTGGCGTCACTGATCACGTTCGGCGCCTCCAGCAACCGCGCCCGGTAATCGCCGGGCGTGGTGTCGAACCAGCGGCGGAAGGCACGGAAGAAATTGCTCGGATCGGCAAACCCCAGCAGATAGGCGATCTCCAGCAAGGTCATGCTCGGCTGCGCCAGGTATTGCTCGGCGAGTTCTCGGCGGGTGTCATCGAGCAATTGCTGAAAACTGGTGCCCTCCTCCTGCAAACGCCGTTGCAAGGTGCGCTGCGACAGGTGCAGCGTCTGCGCCACCGTATCGCGCTTGGGCTCGCCCTGCGGCAGCAAGCGGCACAACACCTGGCGCGCCTTGTGGGTCACGCGGCTTTCGGAAAACCTTGCCAGATATTCCCCGGCAAAGCGGTCGTGCAGCAGCGCCATCGCCTCGTTGGCGGTGGGCAGCGGCGCTTCCATGTCGGCCCGTTCGAAGATCAGCGCGTCATACGGCGCGTTGAACACCAGCGGTGCATGGAAGGCCTGTCTGTAGGGTTCAAGATCATCCGGCTCGTCGCCCTGCACCAACACTTTGCGTGGGTGCAACGTCCGCCCGGTCAGCCAGCCGCACAGCGCCAGCGCGCAGGCCAGCGAGGCTTCGGCACTTTGCCGGGTCGGCGGCAGGTGATCGCCGTGTACCGTCAGAATCAGCGCATAACCTTCGTCGAGCAGGCGAAAACTCAAGTCGGCACTCTCGGCAATGATCCGCTGATAACGCACCAACCGCTGAAAGCCTTCGGCCAGGGTGTTGCTGGACATCAGCGCATAGCCCGCCACATGGAACGAGGCCGGTCGCACCACTTTGCCCATGTTCAGACCAATGGCGGGATTACCGGACAACTCGACCGCCCGTTGCCAGAGTCGGGTCATGGAGTCCTGCGGGAAGCGAGCGTCCGGATCCTCCAGCGCCGCGTAGTCGAGCCCCAGCTGTTTGAACAGAACCCGGCAATCCAGGCCGTCCATTTCCAGTGCTTTGACAATCCCCATCGCCCAGCTTGCAGATGTCGTTCGTTCGCTCATGGCGTTTTTTTCTTGGATGACATGGTGAGCCGCATACTACGGCCAATTTCCCAAGGATAGTAAAGTGGCGCCGATTGTCACTGGCCGACGCCAATGATCACTCTAGACTCAAATAGGCTACCCGCCGAACAACTTGCAATCAGAACAATAACCACAGAGATCGCGGTCGTGGAAACCATCAAGCCTTTCAACAGCTTCGCCGAGTTCTATCCGTATTACCTCAGCGAACACAGCAACAGCACTTGCCGCCGCCTGCATTTCATCGGGACGACACTGGTGATCTTCATTCTCGCGATGACCATCGCCAAGGGCGCCTGGCTGCTGTTGCTGGCTCTGCCGCTGGCCGGTTACAGCTTCGCGTGGGTCGGGCATTTCTTTTTCGAGAAGAACCGGCCGGCAACTTTCCAGCATCCGCTCTACAGCCTGCTGGGCGACTTCGTCATGTACCGCGACATGATCCTGGGCCGCGTGGCGTTCTAGAAACCCTGACCAAGAGAATTGCCGATGAATGCCAATGCCCGTTTCACTCATATGAAGGACGGTACGCAGGAAGACTGGGCGATCATCGCGGCAGATTTCAGCGCCTACGCCCGTCAATTGCCGGGCCGGATCATGGCGCACCTGAAACTGCTCGAAGGCGATTTCGGCGGTTTCCCGGTGGATCGTCTGACCCACTCGCTGCAAACCGCGACCCGCGCCTTTCGCGACGGGCGCGACGAGGAATACGTGGTCTGCGCCCTGCTCCACGACATCGGTGACACGCTGGGTTCCTACAATCACCCGGACATCGCTGCCGCCATTCTCAAGCCGTTCGTCAACGCCGAGAATCTGTGGATGGTGGAAAAGCACGGGATCTTCCAGGGCTATTACTTCTTCCATCACCTGGGCATGGATCGGCATCTGCGCGAGCAGTTCAGCGGCCATCCGCAGTATCAGGCGACCGCGGAGTTCTGCGCGAAATACGACGCGGCGGCGTTCGACCCGGATTACGACACCCTGCCGCTGAGCTTCTTCGAACCGATGATGGAACGCCTGTTCGCCCAACCAAAAAACTCGATCTACAAAGCGGCGATGGAAGAACACACCCCGGCCTGAATGTGATGTCGGCTGTACCGGCCTCTTCGCGGGCAAGCCCGCTCCCACAGTGACCGCGTCTCTCATAGATTCTGTGTACGGCGCGAAACCTGTGGGAGCGGGCTTGCTCCGGGCGGCGATCCGACGAAGAGGCCTTCGAAAACACCAGAGATCCTAAGCCAGCTCGGCAACCTTCGCCGCTTTCAGTTCGGCCTCTCGCGCCTGCGCATCCGCCAGGCGATACAGCTCGATCGTGCCGTCCCAGTGCTCGATCAGCGCCGTGCACGACTCCACCCAGTCGCCGCAATTGAGGTAATCCACCTCGCCGACCTTGCGGATCTCGGCGTGGTGAATGTGCCCGCAGACCACGCCGTGCAGTTCACGCTTCACGCATTCATGGGCGATGGCCTCTTCGAAGTCGCTGATGAAGCTCACTGCGGTCTTCACCTTGTGCTTGAGATAGGCCGAAAGCGACCAATAACCGTAACCGTATTTCGCCCGCCAGTGATTGAGCCAGCGATTGAGGGTCAGGGTGAATTCGTAGGCCGAATCGCCGAGGAACGCCAGCCAGCGGTGATAACGAGTGATCACGTCGAACTGGTCACCGTGAATCACCAGCAAATGCCGGCCATCAGCCGTGACATGCACCGCTTCGTCGACCAACTGGATGTTGCCCAGGATCAGCTTCGAATAGCGGCGCAGGAATTCGTCATGGTTGCCGGTGACGTAAATCACCTCGGTGCCGCGCTTGCTCATGGTCAGCAAACGGCGGATCACGTTGGTGTGCGCCTGGGGCCAGTACATGCCGCCGCGCAGTTTCCAGCCGTCGATGATGTCGCCGACCAGGTAGATCTTGTCGGCGTGATAACCCTTGAGAAATTGCGACAGATGCTCGGCCTGGCAATCCCGCGTGCCCAGGTGCACGTCGGAGATCCACAAGGTGCGAACCCTTTGTTTACGGCTGGGTCTGGCGAGCTCGGCGCTGGTCATGGGCAACCCTCTGCAATGTTTTCGCCACTGTGCGCGCGCCCGGTTAATCGACCATGACAGGTGTGCGTCAGTCTTGTGACAAACGCGTCGCCCCTGCGCCGGTGTAGACTGGCGGCTCGCCCGGAGACCGCCATGCCACCGATCCTGACCCTGCGCCATTACACACACGACCTGATCGTCCACAGCCACGACCACGCGCAACTGGTGTTCGGCCTGTCCGGCGCGCTGGATTTCGAAGTCGAAGGGCACGGCAGTCAGGTATTGCAGCAGAGCTTCGTAGTGATCCCCGCCGGCGCGCATCACGCGTGCGGCAGCCCCAAGGGCAGCCGTTGTCTGGTACTGGACGTGCCGGACGAGCAATGGCTGATGCACTCGCTGGGCGATCACGCCGAGGCCAGCCGTCGTCTGCTCGATAACACCGCGCGCCTGTCACTGGATGCCGGGCAAGGTCAACTGGTCAATTGGCTGGCGAACAGTCCGGTGGACGATCCGTTGATTGCGCAACAGGGCGCGGTGTTGTTGCTGGCCAGCCTGAACCACGCACAACCTGCCGAGGTTTGCGCGCGGCGCCTGCCCTACGCGGCACTGGATGCGCACATCGAGCAATACGCGGCCTATCCGCTGCAAGTGGCAGACCTGGCTCGTGTCGCCGGTTTATCCAGCGCCCGGCTGCATGCGCGGTTCGTCGCCGAATGCGGGCAGACACCGATGGATTACATCCGCAGTCGACGCCTGCATAAAGCCCTCATGCTGTTGCGGGAAACCACGCTCCCCATCGGTGAAGTGGCCAGCTGTGTCGGCTACGGGTCGCAAAGTGCGTTCTCGGCCGCCGTCCTGCGTGAATTTGGTACCTCTCCTACACAATTACGACGCGAGGCTGACGACAAAAGTCGATAGTCTGCCGACAGACTTTTCGGCCGCTACACGCTTCAATGTGTGCCTGAAATGGTGTTTGGAAAAAGGACTGCAATGACTCCCCGTACCGCCCTCGGCGCCCTGCATATCGGCGCATTGATGTTCGGCCTGACCGGCGTCTTCGGCAAACTCGCCGCCGCAACGCCGGCGGTCATCGTCTTTGGACGAGCCGCATTTGCCGTGTTGGCCCTGGCGTTCTTTGCCCGCTTCGCCAGCCAGCACGGCTGGCAAAAACTGCAGGCGGTGGATTGGCGTCGACTCGCCCTGAGCGGCGTGCTGCTGGCCGGTCACTGGGTGAGTTTCTTCATTGCCGTGAAGGTCGCCGGTGTCGCGGTGGCCACCCTGGGTTTCGCCAGTTTCCCGGCCTTCACGGTGATCCTCGAAGGGCTGATCTTCCGCGAACGCATCCGCGCCAATGAAATCATTCTGGTGGCGCTGGTCAGTGTCGGTCTGGTGCTGGTGACCCCGGTGTTCGACCTGGCCAGTGGCGCCACCACCGGCCTGCTTTGGGCGATCCTCTCCGGCCTGCTGTTTTCCCTGCTGTCGCTGACCAACCGCGCCAGTTCCGGGCGCATCCCTGCGGTTCAGGCCGCACTGTGTCAGAACGTGGTGGTGGCGTTGTGTCTACTGCCGGTGGCGGCACCGCAACTGAGCGAAGTGCGCGCCATCGACTGGTTGTGGATCGCCCTGCTCGGTGTGTTCTGTACTGGCGTCGCCCACAGCCTGTTCGTCGCCAGTCTCGCCGTGATCAAGGCGCGAACTGCGGCGGTGGTGTTCGCCATGGAGCCGGTTTACGGCATAACCGTCGCTTGGCTGCTGTTCGATGAAAACCCGACCCTGCGGATGCTGGCCGGCGGCGCGCTGATCATCGTCGCCATCGTGGTGTCGAGCCGGATGTCAGGCAGCTCCAGCAAAAAAACCGTGGCGGCCGAGGCGGCGTCTCACTGAGTGCGGTCGTTGTGGCCGAGGTCGCGCTCAGGGTCGATCTGGTCCCGGACTCGCTGCTTGAGCACCTTGGCTTCGGGGAAGCCGCCATCGGTCTTGCGCTCCCAGATCTGTAGGCCGTCGCAGCTGATGTGGAATACCCCACCGGTACCCGGCACCAGTGAGACTTTGCCAAGGTCATCGCCAAAGGTGCTGAGCAACTCCTGCGCAAGCCATGCGGCGCGCAGCAGCCACTGACATTGCGTGCAATAGGTGATGACGATTTCCGGTTTTGTGGCGGTCATGATCGCTGAAACTCCTGAGCCAGAGGGCGCCGCTATAATAGCCGGCTTTAACGCTTGCCCCGAGACTCACAATGCGTCGTCTGCTGATCTGCCTTTTGCTTGGTTTCCTTCCGCTGTTCGTGCATGCCAGTGACGCGCCGCGGCCGAAAGTCGGCCTCGTGCTGTCTGGTGGCGCGGCCCGTGGACTGGCACACATCGGCGTGCTCAAGGCGCTGGAAGAGCAAGGCATCAAGATCGATGCGATTGCCGGTACCAGCATGGGCGCGGTGGTCGGTGGCCTGTACGCCTCGGGCTACCAGATCGACGAACTGGAAAAACTCGCCCTGACCATCGACTGGCAGCAGGCCCTGTCCGATACTCCGCCCCGGGAAGACGTGCCGTTTCGGCGCAAGCAGGACGACCGCGACTTTCTGGTGAAGCAGAAACTGAGTTTTCGCGACGACGGCAGCCTCGGCCTGCCGCTGGGGGTGATTCAGGGACAGAACCTGGCGCTGCTGCTGGAAAGCCTGCTGGCGCACACCAGCGACACCCGAGACTTCGACAAGCTGCCGATCCCGTTCCGCGCCGTGGCCACTGACATCGCCAATGGCGAAAAAGTGGTGTTTCGCAAAGGCCACCTGCCCCAGGTGATTCGCGCCAGCATGTCGATCCCGGCGGTGTTCGCCCCGGTCGAACTCGATGGCCGGCTACTGGTGGACGGCGGCATGACCGACAACATCCCCCTCGATGTGGCCCGGGAAATGGGCGTCGACGTGGCCATCGTGGTCGACATCGGCACCCCGCTGCGTAACCGCAAGCAACTGACCACCGTGGTCGATGTGCTGAACCAGTCGATCACCCTGATGACCCGGCGCAATTCCGAAGAACAACTGGCGGCGCTGCACCCGGATGACGTATTGATTCAACCGCCGCTGGCCAGTTTCGGCGCCACCGATTTCGGTCGTGCCGAGGAAATGATCGACGCCGGTTACCGCGCCGCCAAAGCCCTCGACACCCGCCTCGCCCGATTGAAACCCGCCGTGTCTCAGGACGCCGAGCTCAACGCCGCACGCGCACCGGGCCAGCGCACGCCGATCATCACCGCGATCAGGGTCGAGAATGACTCGAAAGTCGGCGACGATGTGATCCGTTACTACATCCGGCAGCCCATCGGCGAGCCGCTGGACCTCGGGCGTCTGCACTCGGACATGGGCACCCTGTACGGTCTGGATTACTTCGAACAGGTGCAATACCGCGTGGTGCACAAGGGTCAGGAGCACACACTGGTGATCACCGCCCGGGGCAAGCGCAGCGGCACCGATTACTTGCGGGTTGGCTTGAACCTGTCGGACGACATGCGCGGCGACAGCGCCTTCAACCTCGGCGCCAGCTACCGAATGAACGGCATTAACCGCCTCGGCGCCGAATGGCTGACCCGAGCACAGATCGGCGACAAGCAGGAGCTCTACACCGAGTTCTATCAGCCTCTGGACGTTGGCTCACGCTACTTCGTCGCACCGTATGCGGCGTTCGAAGCCCAAAACGTCGACTCAGTGCTCGACAACGACCCGATCGCCCAATATCGGGTCGAACGTTACGGTTTCGGCCTCAATGTCGGCCGCCAGATCGGCAACAACGGCGAAATCCGTTTTGGTGTCGGCGAGGCCTGGGGCAAAGCGGATGTGCGAATCGGCGATCAGAATCTGCCGAGCGAACACTTCAACGAAGGATTCTATGCGCTGAAGTACTCGTTCGATTCGCTGGATAACGTGTACTTCCCCCACGACGGCAAGGACATCAGCCTGACCCTGATGCAATTCGAACCGAGCCTGGGATCCGACACGCGCTACCGGCAATGGGAATTCAAACTGGACAAGGCCATGAGCAGCGGCCCGAACACGCTGATTCTGGGCGGTCGTTACGGCCGCACGCTGGACGATGCCAATGTGGTGACTTCAAGCTTCCTGCTCGGCGGCGCCCGACAGCTGTCCGGTTTCCGCGAAGACGCCATCTCCGGGCAGAACGTCAGCCTGATGCGGGCCGTGTACTACCGCCGACTGACACCCCGCGCTTACCTGCCGCTGGATTTCCCGCTGTATGCCGGTGGCTCGCTGGAGCGCGGCCGGGCCTGGAACAATGACAACGAGTTCGACAGCGGCTACATCAATGCGGCCAGCGTGTTCATCGGTTTCGACACACCGCTGGGGCCGCTGAATTTCAGCTATGGCCTGAACGATGCCAACGAACAGGCGGTTTACCTGAATCTGGGGCAGACCTTCTGACCCGGATCAGCGAATCCCGGCCAACAAGGTACGGGCCGTTTGCCTGAGAGGCTCATCGCCCTCCTTCAGCAGTTCATTGAGCAAGGCGATCGCACTGTCGAGGTCGCCGTCGTCGATGCAGGTCTGGGCCTGTTCGAGTTTTCCCGCGTTGGCTGCCTCGGTCGGGCTCGGCTCGGGTTCCGGTAATTGCAGATTCAGTGGCTCCAGTTTCAACGACTGACCGGGATCGCCAAATTCGTTGAGGAAGTCATCGTCTATCGGCTGCACCTGCGGTTCGGCGATCCACTCCAGTTCCGTCGCTTCGGCGTCATCGTTGGCGGTTTGCGGCAGCTCGAAATCCTGCGGCAGCACTTGCAGACTGGAGCCGAGTGCCGATGGGGCCGGTGACGACATGTCCGTTTTCGGGCGGCTGTCTTCCAGATCCCAACTGGAGTCCATCGACAGTTGCTCCAGATTCAACTCGAAATCATCTTCGGCCAGTGGTGTTGCAGGTGTGGCTTGCTCAACGGGTAACGCGGCAATAACCGGAGCCGCCGCAGCCAACGATTCAGTCCTGCCCAGTTTCGGATATCGGGCACGGACGTCGAGCAACCGCTGTTCCTCGACACCGAGCTGACGCAAGTGATTTTCCTGTTCGTCGTAGGCTGACAGGTCGCCTTGTCGACCCAGCACCTCAAGCATCTGCACACCCAGATCGATGCGCTCCGGCTCCTTTTGCAATGCGGCGCGCAGCAGACCGAGCGCTTCGCCGAGCCGCCCATAGGCCAGGTAAATGCCGACAGCCTCAAGCACATCGCCCGCTGCCTGTTCGTCACGGTGCTCGACGGCCTCCTGAACCACGTTATGACGAATACCCTCGGGCTCATTGAGCGCGGGCTCGCTTCGCTGGGGTGCCACCACCACAGGCCCGACAAGACTCGCTTCAGCCTGGCGTCGGCGGCGCATATACAGTCCCGCCCCCAACAAGCCCAACACCACCAGCAAACCGCCAAGCAGCGGCCAACTGACGGAGTCTTCCTGCGCCTCTACCGGCGCGGCGATCGGAGCCGGGGCTGGTACGGGTGCTACCGGAGTCGGCGGAACCTGTTGCATCTCCGCCAGACGGGCCTGCAAATCACCCAACTGCTTCTTGCCATCGGCGATCTGGATCTCTTGCGCCTGCAGCTTCACGTGAAGCTCATCGATGGTTTTTTGCAGTTGCTGGTTCTGCAGCACACTGGCTGCCAATTGCTCGGCTTGCGCGTCGTTGGCCGGAGCCGTTTGCGGCACTGGCGCAGCGGGAGGTGCAACAGGCTTGCCCTGGGTGCTGGCAGCAGGTGCCTCAGGCGTTGGAAACTCCGACGATTGCGCACGGGTGTCGGGCTCGTCGGTGGCCGGCACGATGCCCGGCGAACCCGGCGGATCGATTAGCACCGTGTATTCGCGCAGCAAGTGGCCGTTAGGCTGATTGAGCTGCACAAGAAAATTCAGGAAGGGTTCGTTGACCGGTTTGCTGGAAGTCACCCGGATCATATTGCGATTGCCACGCAGGATCGGAGTGAACTTGAGGTCGTTGAGGAAAAACACCCGCTCGACCCCGGCACGGCTGAACTCGTCCGCCGTGGCCAGACGGACCGAGAGCTCGCTTTCGCTGAGCCCGGCGACATCCACCAGCGCGATGTCGGCCTTGAGCGGCTGATTGAGGGCCGAGTGCACGGTAATGTCACCGAGCCCCAGCGCCAGTGACGCCGTGGACCAGGTGAGAACACCGGCCACCAGCAGCGAGTTGGCGCAACGCAGTACCACGTGCCGACTGTCGAGCATGAGCATCCCTTAAATAAGCAAAACCGACTTCTATGGGTTCGCACATCCGGTACGAACACGATATTGCCCAGTAGTTCTTATAGTCTGCTCAGCGCGATCTCTCAAAAAAACGGCACGCGGTTGTGCCTCAAGATTTTTCCAGGTTGGCCAGAATGTGCCCGTGAACCCGCATGCACACCTTCATGTCGGCCTCATCGATGCCCTCGAACAGCTCCGTGCGCAGTTGCGCGGCGATGGTTTCGATCTGTTCGATCAACGGGCGGGCCGGGGCGCAAAGCACGATTTTTTTCGCCCGGCGATCTTCCATCACGGACTGGCGTTGCACCAGACCCTGACTTTCCAGGCTGTCGAGCAAACGGGCAAGGGTCGGCCCTTCGACGCCGACGCTTTGCGCCAGCTCCCGTTGGGTCGGGGCTTCTTCGAAACGAGCCAGATGCAGCAGCACCAGCCAGCGCGCCTGGGACAAACCCAGACCGGCCAGCCGGCGATCCAGTTCGGCACGCCAGCCACGGGACATCTGGGCCAGTTGCATGCCAAAGCGGTGTTGATCGGTTAACGGCATAAAACACTCATGGTTAGACTGAAGAAATAGAGAAAAACTAATTATTAGTCAGCTAAGCATGACATTTGGCTATAGGCAAGGGGGGACTTGTACTGAATCGTTACATCTGAAAAGCCCCCCTCACCCTAACCCTCTCCCGGGGGAGAGGGAACCGATTGGGGAATATTCAGGAAATACGCCGACCTGAATGCTCTCAGCGGAATCCACAATCGACCAGTATTTGAGGCCGATGCATGACGCAAGACAGCTCGGTCAGCCCTCTCTCCTGAGGGAAGGGAGCGGATTGGGGAAATACTCAAGGAATACGCCGACCTGAATGCTCTGAACTGAATCCACAATCGACCCGGTATTTCAGGTCGATATAAAGCGTAAGACAACTCGGTCGGCTCCCTCTCCTGGGGGAGAGGGCTGGGGTGAGGGGAAAGGGCCGAATTACATCTCGAATTCAGATTGCAACGCAGCCCTTACGCAATACAGCACGCCTTCCGGTACGCGACCAGCAAACAGCTCCGCCACTTCAGCGACCGACGGCAACTCGCCCTCGCCGTCGAGGAATGCATCCTGGACTTCGCCCATCAGGTCTTCCGGCAAGTCCAGCGCCTGTTCCAGCGACAGCTGCTGCTTGCCGATGGCTTCGGCGAGCATGGTGTAAACGTTCTTTTCCGAGCACTGCAACTGACCGGAAATCTGCAACGGCGTCATGCCGGCACGGGCCAGGGTGATGAGTTCGTGGCGCACGTCGGCCACCACTTTCGGTGTCTCGGCTTCGCCGCCGAGCACTTCGAGGAAAGCCTCGCCGTAGCGCTCCAGCTTACGTGCACCGACGCCGCTGACCTGGGCCATTTCCGCCAGCGAAGTCGGCTGGCTGCGGAGCATTTCCAGAAGGGTCGAATCGGGGAAGATGACGTACGGCGGCACGCCGTGCTCTTCCGCCAGTTTGCGCCGCAGAGCGCGCAAGGCTTCCCACTGTTCGCGTTCTTCACCACGCACCAGTTGACTGGCCGGGCTCTTGCTGCCGCTCTTGGCAGTGACTTGCGGCTTGAGGTCGCGGCGCAGCTCCAGGCTCACTTCGCCCTTGAGCAGAGGCCGGCAAGTGTCGCTCAGACGCAACCCGCCGTAGCCTTCGTGATCGACATCCGCCAGGCCGCGAGCAACCAACTGACGGAACAGCGAGCGCCATTCGCTCTCGCCCAGCGCCTTGCCGACGCCGTACACCGACAGATGCTGATGGCCGAAACTGCGGACTTTTTCGTTGTCCTTGCCCAGCAGTACGTCCACCAGATGGCCTACGCCGTAACGCTGGCCGGTGCGATAGATCGCCGACAGCGCCTGACGCGCAGGCTCGGTGGCGTCCCAGGTCTGCACGCCGTCGGTGCAGTTGTCGCAGTGCCCGCAGGGTTCGGGCATGTCTTCGTCGAAATACGCCAGCAACGCCTGACGGCGGCAGCGGGTCTCTTCGCAGAGCGAGAGCATGGCGTCGAGCTTGTGCTGTTCCAGACGCTTGTGGCGCTCGTCGCCTTCAGAGTTCTGCAGCATCTGCTTGAGCATCACCACGTCTTGCAGACCGTAGGCCATCCACGCGTCCGCCGGAAGGCCGTCACGGCCGCCACGTCCGGTTTCCTGGTAATAGGCTTCAAGGGACTTCGGCAGGTCGAGGTGAGCCACGAAGCGCACGTTGGGTTTGTCGATGCCCATGCCGAACGCCACGGTGGCCACCATGATCAGGCCTTCCTCGTTGAGGAAGCGTTTCTGGTGATAGGCGCGCAAATCGTTGGGCAAACCGGCGTGGTACGGCAGCGCCGGGAAGCCCTGCTCGGTGAGAAACGCGGCCACCTCCTCCACCTTCTTGCGCGACAGGCAGTAAACGATGCCGGCATCGCTGCGCCGCTCGGCGAGGAACGCCAGCAACTGCTTGCGCGGCTGCTCCTTGGGCACGATGCGGTAGAAAATGTTCGGCCGATCGAAGCTCGACAGGAAGCGCTCGGCGTTCTGCAAATGCAGGCGGGTGACGATTTCTTCGCGGGTGCGCTTGTCGGCGGTGGCGGTCAGGGCGATGCGCGGCACGTCGGGGAACATTTCCGCCAACTGCCCCAGTTGCAGGTATTCCGGGCGGAAGTCATGGCCCCATTGCGACACGCAGTGCGCTTCGTCGATGGCGAACAGCGCGATGTTCAAGCCTTGCAGGAACGACAGCATGCGCGGCTGCACCAGACGCTCGGGCGCCAGATAGAGCATTTTCACTTCGCCGCGCTTGATCCGGTTGGCGAGGTCGCGCTGCTGTTCGGCGCTCAACGTGGAGTTCAATGCAGCGGCGGCCACGCCCAGCTCTTCGAGGGTGGCGACCTGATCGTCCATCAGCGCGATCAGCGGCGACACCACAACCGCCAGGCCGTCGCGCAACAGCGCCGGCACCTGGAAACACAGGGACTTGCCGCCGCCGGTCGGCATCAGGACAAGGGCATCACCGCCACTGGCCACGCGCTCAATGATTGCACCCTGACGGCCACGGAAACTGTCGTAGCCGAAGATGTCCTTGAGGACGCGTTGAGCCTGTTCGAGCATAAAAACTCCAAAAATCCACCGAAACATCCCTGCACAGGCTGGTTCAAGACAGCCGAGGCTGCTTTAAACAAAACGTAAGGGCGCATTGCATGACGCCGTACAAAATCAGCCGCGACACCGGCAGGGATCGCAAAGCGCGGCAGTATACCCGAGCCCTCCCCGGCAAAGGGCACCGCCGATAAGAAGCTTGTAGGGGCAAATCTGCCGTGCGGCTGGCTTGAGGGCTCAAGAAGGCCTAGAATTCCCGCATTGTTTATTCCCCCAAGGTAGCCCTTTAATGTCCTTCGCCGAGCAACTAACCCGCCTGCAAGTCTTCCTCGACGCCGACGAGCTGCATGAAGAGGCGCTGGACTACGTGGCCGCTCACGGTTACCTGACTGCGCTGTCGATCTGCGCCGACGTGGTCCCGGATCGTGAGTGGATCGACGCCCTGTTCGCCGAAGAGCCGCACTACAGCAGCGAAGCCCAGCGCGAAGAAATCGAAGCCACGCTGATCGGCCTCAAGGCCCACATCGCCCGCCAACTGGCCTCCGATGAAGAATTCGAGCTGCCATGCGAGCTGGACCTGGGCGATGAGCCGGACGATTCCGAACTGCGCGGCTGGTGCATCGGCTTCATGGAAGGCGTGTTCCTGCGCGAAGCGGCCTGGTTCGAAACCGCCGAAGAAGAAGTCAGCGAAATGCTCCTGCCGATCATGGTCGGTTCGGGCCTGTTCGACGAACAGCCTGAATTCGAAGACATCGCCAGGGACGCCAACCTGATGGACGACATGATCGTGCAGATCCCGGAAGCCCTGACCGCGCTGTACCTGCTGTGCCAGGCACCCGACGAAAAACCGGCGATCCTCAAGCCACGTCATCACTAAGATCCGGCCTATGGACAACCCCATAGGCAACCGCCCCCTGATGTTGCGCTACATCCTGCTGGCCATCGGCTGGCTGAGCGTGGCATTGGGGGTGATCGGGATTTTCCTGCCTGTTCTCCCCACCACCCCCTTCCTGTTGCTGGCAGCCGCGTGCTTTGCCCGCAGCTCTCCGCGTTTCTACCAATGGCTGGTCGAGCACCCACGGCTCGGGCCATGGATCCGCGATTACCTCGACGGCAATGGCATTCCGCTCAAGGGCAAGGTCTACGCGATCGGACTGATGTGGGCGAGCATTCTGTTTTCCTGCTACCTGGTGCCGCTGCCGTGGGCGCGGGGGTTCATGTTGACCAGTGCAGTACTGGTGACGGTCTACATTCTGCGACAGAAAACCCTGCCCAAACGCTGAACGCTCAGCAACCGTTGGTCGTAGAACCCTACGCACCTGTCAGATCTGACAGTAGTCAAATCATCGATTCCAACCCTTAAATCACTCCGTCGCCCATCCCACGACAGGAGTGTCCGCCATGTTGAAAAAACCTGCGAAAAGAGTTCCCGCCCTGACGCTTGTCGAGCTGGAAATCCCCGACAAGCAACCAAAGCAACTGCCTTCCGGTGAGTGGGGAATCAATCTGGCGGCTGCGATGGGGGTACATCCCGAAAAAGGCCTGCGAATTCATATCCCCCCATGGACCGTGATGTGCGTCGGCGACAAGGCCGAACTATTGCTCAATGGTAATTCCGTTGATCAGATCACCATCAAGGAAGACGCCGAGGTGGGGCAGCGTGTAACGCTGTTCGTCGCCCCCCCGACACGCACAGACAGGCTCGCATACCCTGTCTTACCGCATCACCCGCCACCTTCAAACGCCGGAAACCCAGACGCCTCCGACCAGAATATACGTAAAAATCGAGATTCCGGGTGGGCAGGATACGGATCCGGATCCGGGTCATTCCGAACTGTTCATGTATATCGATCCGGAAATCGTCAACGGCGTGGTGGACAAGGAAATAGCAGAAGACGGTGTCTTGATTGTTATCCGTCCCGCGTCTGGAACCGGCTTGCCTTACCCCAATGCAGCGATAGGTGATGTGATCATTGTGACCTGGGGGGGTCTATTCGTGGAGTCCGAACCTCTGACTCGCGAACAAATCAATGACCCAGACAACAACCCGATCGAAATCCTGATAGAAAAAGAAATCATCGAAAAGGCCGGCGATACCGACGACTCAGGTCTGGCTGTGAGCTTCATTCCAAAGGACAAAGTAAATAATTTCGCAGAAGACTGGTGCAAGGAAACCCGGATCAGAGTCTCTTTGGGCGTCGACCTGCTGCTCGCCCCAATTGTCGAACGGGCCATCAACAACGTACTTGATCTTGAGAAGCTGGGTGATGCCAAGGTCATCGTCCAAGTGGTGGCCAGGAGTCCAGAATTCAAACATGGCGACAAAATCGAACTGAAGATGCGCGGCACCACAGCAGATGGCGATCTGATCGAAGCCACGGCTCCCAGGGTAGAAATTGACAACCTGCCACACACCTACGAGTTGACTATCCAGAACTCGGATGCACGCAAACTGGCAAAAACCCAAGCGACTTTCTCTTATCGCCTCATTCGTGCTGGCAGTTTCGACCCACTGCAATCCAAAGGCCAGTTCGTACAAATCGAAGGTGAAGCCGATCAACTGGCCGCCCCGATTTTCGACGATGAGAAAGATGGCGCCATTCCCCACGACCTCCCAAGGACCGCTTTGCGGATTCCACACAATCCGATCATTGAAGTCGGCATGGCAATCGAACTTGTATGGTTCGGCCAGCGCCCCGATGGCACCATCTATAACCCAGGCTTCGAAGATGATTGGTATTTCCCGGACAAGTCCGAAGTGGAGAATCCAGAAGGTTTTGTCATTTTTATCGACGGCGAACACATTCACATCCTCAACGGCGGAAATGTGGTCGCGTCCTACATACTGCTGATGGACAAAGACGGCGAAATCGTCAAACGCCGCTCTCGACCAGCGGCCTCCATCAACATCGGCGAGCCGCAGTTCGAACTGGTCAAACCCATCGTTCTGGGAGAGCAGAATGGTGGACTGGAGCCCGGCGACCTGCCCGCCGGCACCAGCAAACTGACGGCGCCAAGACCCACCGGCACGCCAAGCAAGTCTGGCGACAGAGTGACCTATTTGTGGGATGCCGAGCTCACAGGCAAGAAGGAAGACTTCGTCGTCCTGAACGCCCTCTCGGCCGACAAGGACGTTAACTTCACACTGGATGCCAAATTCGTAGCCGAGCACATTGAGCCCAACCGCGGAAAAAAAGTGACGGCCACTTACCGGATCTTGCGCAACGAAACCGACATCACCAGCTATTCCAATCCCCTGACCTTCGTCGTCGGCAAGGCAGACCAACCACTGCTGGATCCAGCCAAGGTACTGCAAGCCACTGACGGCATACTGGACCCATCCAAAGTCCCGAACGGGGCTACCGTCGAAATTGCCGCCAACCGGCCAGAGAACGCCGGCGATCATTTCTATATGCAGTGGGCCACGACGGACGGCGTGACAGTGCACAAGGACGACAAAACCATCAGCGGAAACAACAAGGGCAAACCCGTTGAGTTCACGGTTGACCAAGCCATCGTGCTGGCCTGCCTGAACAAGAATGTGGTGATCAGTTATTACGTGGCACTGTTCGAGGGTGGCCAAACCCCGGGGGAGGATTATCCGCTGAGAGTGGAGGCGACGGAGTTCACACTGCCAGACGCCACTTTCAGAGAAGCGACCGGAGCGCAAAAGGATCAGTTGAATCCCGATGATGTTCACCCGAACGGCGCAACGGTGGTGATACCGGCATCTGCCCTTCTAAAGACAGACGACGAAATCACGGTAACGGTGGAGGGGCAAACCACTACCACGTATCCGCACACTGTGCTGGCCGGGCAAGCCGACAAAGAGCTGTCAGTGATCAAGGTGCCGCATAGCGTGATCAACGCCAACGAAGGCAGGGACATCGCCTTGAGCTACGAAATCGAGCGCAAGGCCGGCGGAACCGATGGTCCCTCCAACCCGACGGTTTACGATGTGCGCAAGGTGATTGGCAGTGGCAAGTTGCGGGTCATGGGGGCTCGCTACAACAAGGGGATTTATCGGGAGACCAGTTCCAGCAGGCTCATATCAGCCTTCAATGCAGACACCCTGCAACGCGTACAGGCCGAGTGGAAATACGCTGACGACAGCACCTGGAAAAAAGCGGAGATCTGGGCCGATACCAACCCGTACGCCCCCTTGCAAGTTCGCACCAGCGACGACCAGGTCACCTTGAACAGAGTGAATGTATTTGGCACCGGTGGCCCGGGCACTCCCGCCAATGACGGGGCATTCGTGGCGTTGCGGGACAAGAACAATCTGGCAGCCTGGGGTAACTCATCGAATGGCCAGAATATCCCGCCAACCATTCTGACGTTCACCGACAACGCCTGGGTTGCTTGTTCTGGCAGCTCTTACGCGGTGATTCGCACCAACAACTTCACTGTGGCCTGGCCCGGGACAGCAGGTCAGGGTGGAGAAATGGGCGCGGTTGTTCCTACGGACTTCAAACTGCTCGCTGGCAACAGCGTTGCTATTGCGGGCATCAAAACCAATGGAACAGTCCATGCCTGGGGCACCGCTGCCAGAGGCGGAACCCCATCTGCCGAGATACTGGCCTTGAGAAATGCAGTCGAACTGGCCCCGGCCGGAGATGCTTTCGCCGTCCTCACGGCAACCGGTCAGGTGATGGCGTGGGGGGGTGGAGCGGGGTTTGGCGGTGTTGTTCCTCCAGAGATCGCCAGCCTCACCGATATCAAACACGTTATCGGCAATGGCTTCGCTTTCGCTGCACTTCGGGAAAACGGCAGTGTGGTCGCCTGGGGTGATCTCCTGAAAGGCGGCACGGTACCCGACGATGTCGCCGGCCTGACCAACATCCAGGCACTCGCCTGCGCGAATGCTCAGGCCTTTGTCGTCATACTCACAAACCGACAGATCATGGGCTGGGGCCCCTCTGCTTATGGCGGGACAATACCGGCGGAAATCCGCTCCCTGACGGATATCATCTCGGTCGTCGCCAGTTCGAATGCGTTTGCAGCGCTTCGAGACAGCGGTCACGTCGTCGGATGGCCCGAGGCTAATTCGGGTGGCCTGATACCTGACCCGATCGCTGGCAGAGACGATCTTGTTCAATTGGCCGCCACCGCTGGAGCGTTCGCCGCAGTGTGCAGAGATGGAACCGTGGTGGCCTGGGGAGACCCATTGCTCGGCGCAGATACCACGCCCGTAGCCGCCAAACTGGTCAATGTCACCGCGATCTACGCCAACCGTCATGCCTTTACGGCACTCACGTCCGACGGCGAGGTAGTGACCTGGGGCGCGGCTCTCGCCGGCGGCGACAGCAGCGCCGCTCAAGACCGGTTGAAAGGCCAGGTGTCGTACTACGCCAATGCGGCCACCCGCGGTCTGGCGCTCAAGGCCAGTCGTTTGGCCAAACTCAATACTCCCTGACACCTTCGATGATGCCTTGCTGTGCGGCGCTCACCCGAGTGCCGCCATTCTGACTTCAGGAGAAGGTGACATGAACCAGACCAAAGACAATCTGCGGGCGCCCACCGTAGACGAAGCGCCCGACAAAATCCTGGATCCGCAAACGCTTCCACCCGAGGGAGCGACCGTCAGGATAAAACCCTGGACGCCCATGACGTTCCGCGATCACGTTTACCTGTTCGTCGGCGATACCTACACCGATGACCTGCCGATCAGCGCCGGCGCTGTCGACAAGGATGTCTTGTTCAAAGTTGAGGCCAGGGAGTTTGTTGCCGATGAGCATGACACCGTGCCGATTCGCTACGACGTGCAGCTGTATCAGAGCACACGTGAACCATCGGACACTCTCGATCTGAAGCTGTCAGCGGCTTTCGAAGCGGATGCGATGCTGAATCTGAACGGCGAAAACTATATCGCCTCCGTCGAAAAGCCTCCATTGACGATACCTTCTGCCGCCCGAATGACCCGACTTGCCAGCTGGGGTGTCGGTCCCTACAAGTACCTTTGCAGCGACTCCTCGATTGCCCTTGTCGGCGAACAATCCGGCGAAGTCACCGCGCGGCGCAATGGGCAATGCACCATCAGCGCAACCGACAGCCGGGACCAGACACGTGCATTCGCGCTGACCGTCAAAGGTATCCAGGAAGTGCACTTCCTGAGCCCCGGCGCGGATTGGCAAGGCATGGCCAGAATCTGCGCCACGGCGAACCTGAAAGCGATCACGCTGGTCCAGGCCAAACGCCTGTGGACGCGGTACTTCCCCGACACCGGCCCCGTCGCGGACTTTCTGGAATGGCTGAATTACCCGGTGTGGACCGCCGACGCCCTGGGCGCCGGCACCGCGTGGACATATGACCTCAATGGTTCTTCGGTGAACGACAACGCCAGTGGCCAGGACACAACCTCGTTCTGGCAGGTTCTGGGTGTCTCCCAGAATTGAGCACGGTGACCGAAGACCCGCGGAGAACTCCATGCAAAACACGTTGCGAATCAAGATTCTGCTGCTCGCCTTGTTGCTGTTCAGCAGTGTCGGCCAGGCTGCAACCGGTCCGGAAACCGCTCAACTGCTTAACCAACGCTACCAGAACACCCCCAGCCAATGTCCGGGTGACAATCCGGCGTATTTTTGCAGCGGCGTGCTGGTGTTTGGGAGCGATGGGCCAGCAGAGTTCTGGAAACACAGTGCGACCGCCACCCAGCTCGGTGCAGAGGGTTTCAACTATCTGCGGGCCGATCTCGGCACCCGCACGCTGCCGCAGACATACGGCGCCGTGTTCAGTGATCAGTTCACCGCGATAGGTCTTGGCAAATCGCTGGATGTCCTGTGCGCCTACCCGTTCGAATTTCCGATACCCGCAACCAGACCGGACATGGGCTGCGGCTGGGCTGCCGCGGCACTGGAGCGCGCGCAGGACGTCAGCTCATGCACGGCGCTGGGCGTGACTGACGCACAAGGCTGGCTCGCGCACTTCGCACAACAAGGCAACCAGGCCGTCGCGCAATGTTCACTCAGCAGCCAGAGCCCCACACAGTTCAAGGCCAGCCTGATTGCGCACCAAGGACTCGATGCCACATGGTCGGCACTGCCAATGCGAGTGCAAATCCGCAACTGGGACGAACCGGCACCTGCAAGGCTGTCGCTGCAAGCGCTGTTTTATGACATGAAACAGGCAGGCTCACTACTGGGAGCGCAAAAAAATCAGCGCGATTACTTCAAGGCTACAGGGGAGTGGTTGCCGATCCTGCGCCTGGACCTGAGCCTGGCACCGAACGGGGTATTCGGTTTCAACAAGGAAGAGCAGTTGTACACCGGATATGAGGTGGCTGCGCGATTGAATGCGCGCGCTGTCGACAAGACCGAAAACTGCAAGGGCAACACCGCGTCCTACCACTGCGCCGGTGTCATGATCCGCGCAACCAGTGTCTCCACTGGATATCACTCCTGGAATCCCAGCGACCAATCCATAAAGGGCAACGGCGTTTCGTTTACCTTCGTCACGCACGGCGCGAAGATTACCCAGGCCTACAGACCCCAGGGATTTATTGTTCGCGAGTCTTTCGCCCCATCCGGCAAGCCACTGACGGTTCGCTGCATTTATCCCTTTGACGCCGCAACCGGCAATTCACCGGACATCTGCCGAACCCACGGCGATACTTGCGATGCGCTTGACGTCACAACCAGCGATTTATGGACTGCACGTTATGCATCCACGCCGACCCGATCCTGCGCCTTCAATACCGATGCGCAGAACTTTCAATTAGCAACCACGGTTCGGCCATTCGCCGTCGACCCTTTCGGCTGGAATGAATTAGTCATCGAGCCCTGGACCGAGGAACATCCAGAGCGGCTTCCAATGGAAGCTATCGCGATTTTCAGCCCCTCTTACAACGCAGGAGATGGCCTGGCAGGCGCTCGATTCATTCAACGCGATTATTTTCAGGTTACAGGCCGCTTCCTTCCGATCGTACGGGTGCTGTTTACGGCAGCACCGGGGTCGACTTTCAGCTATGACGTCGAAGATCAGGCACTCGGCGATTCGAGTACGCAGACACTGAAAAACGCCATCCCGTTCCAGCCTGAATCCATGCGGGATGATTAGAGCCTCCAAGTATCTGCATTTCCAGACGACTGCGCCACGAGGCATCGGGGAGTGCGTTATGCCAAACACGTTGCGGATCAAAAAACTGTTGCTTGCCTTGTTGATGGTCTGCGGCATCGGACAGGCTGCCACCGGCCCGGAAACCGCTCAGCTGCTCAACCAGCGCTACCAGAATATCTCCAGCCAGTGCCCGGGCGACAACCCCGCGTATTTTTGCGCCGGCATTTTGCTGCTCGGCAGTCAGGGCGCAGAAGCTTTCTGGAAACACTCGACGCAAGACGTCCAGCTGGGTGCGAAAGGTTTCAATTATCTGCGTGCCGATCTCGACATCCGGTCACTGACGCAAAAATACGGTGCAGTGTTCAATGATCAATTTACCGCCATCGGTCAGGGCAAGGCACTGGGTGTGCTATGTGCCTATCCGTTTGAGTTTGCGGTTCAGAGCATACGCCCCGATTTCGGCTGTGGGTGGACGGCGACGGTAAGGGGACAGGATGTCAGCTCCTGCACGGCCCAAGGTGCGACCGATGTGCAGGGCTGGCTTGCGCACTTTGCGCAACAGGGCAATCAGCCTGCCAGGCAATGTTCGCTCAGCACTCAAGATCCGGTGCAGTTCAGTGCCAGTCTTGTCGCGCACCAGCGCATCGACGCCACATGGTCCGCCAGACCCACGCAGCTGCAAATCAGGAACTGGGACGACCAGACGCCAAAGCAACTGCCACTGCAAGGTCTGTTCTATGACGTGACGCAGACTGGCTCATTGTCGGGCGCGCAAAAGGATCAACGTGATTATTTCAACGCCACGGGTGACTGGCTTCCCATTCTGCGCATGGACCTGAGTCAGGCACCGAATGCCGTGTTCGGTTTCAATCAGCAGGATCAGTTGTACATCGGTTATCAGGTCGCGGCGAGATTGAATGCGCGGTATGCCGATACAAGAATGGCCTGTCCCGGCAATGGAGCGGCGTATAGGTGTAACGGTGTTCTGGTGCGTACAACCAGTGCGACGCCGGAGTACCGCGCATGGAACCCAAGCCCGGGCTCCATTGAACGGGACGGGGTCTCTTTTTCTTATCTGCGAGCCGATGTTCATCTGCCGATTCTGCCGTGGTCAAAGCCCCAGGGTTTGATCATGAAGGAACTGGCAGCGCCAACCGCCTATCCCCTGACATTGCGATGCGCCTGGCCTTTCGACGGTGCCACTTTTTATCGAAGCAACAGCTGCAACGCGCATTCTGAGTCTCCAACCGCAAGCCGACCTTGTGATGAACAGGGCATCACCACCGTAGATGCCTACATCGAGCACATCTACAAGCAGCCAAGTCGCTATCACGGTTGCAGCCTGAAAGGCGACCAGGCCTCCTTTGCGGTAAGCATCGAAGCACGCTCCAGGCTGACGGCAGCCGATCAGCGGGTTCACAACGAAGTCATCATCGCCAATTGGCCCCAGGACATACCGGCGCAGCTGCCCCTCGAGGCTTTTTTCTATGTCGCTGTCACGGGAAAGTCCAGTGCGCGTTATTTCCAGCTCGATTACTTTCAGCGAACCGGCCACTTCCTTCCGGTCGTGCACCTGACCTCCAGTGTGGCGAAAAATGCCTACGTGTTTGAATTCGATCCGCAGGATCAGATCGTTGCAGGCGAAATCCCATAAGCGTTGAACCGTTGGTCGCAATACCCTGCGCACCTGTCAGATCTGACAGTACCCATCCTCCCTCCCCTCAGGTTCAATAAAAAACCGCCTGCAAGTCCCACTGCGCAATCGTTAGGGGTTTTTGTCATGCACTCCCACAGTCTCTTTCTGTTTCCCGATCTCGACCAACCCGGCACTCTGGCGCTTCGGCCCATGCAGATCAGCGGTGCGGTCAGGCCCATCGAGGATGCCGATGGCGGGATCAATATCTGGGTGGTCGAGGAAAACGCCAGTGGTGTGATGTGCGTGATTTCGGCGTACCTCGACATGCTGGAGGGTGATCAGAACGATATTTACTGGAACGGCATTCTGGTGTTCACCCGAATGGTTGAACCGGGGGAAAAAGACAAACATCTGTTCTTTTACCTGCCCAAGGCGCTGTTCACGCCCGGTCTGCATGAGTGCTTTTATGAGTTGAAACGGTTCGGCGCAACCAAACCGGACGATCCCTCTGTGTTGTCACAGTTTTTCGTCAAACTGATCCGCCCGGGTGGGAACAAAGACGGGAACGCTCACAGACCCGAACTTGGGCACTCCGAACTGCGTTCTGCGGTATTGCCACAAGAGATCATCGACCAAGGGGTTATCGACGCGGACTGGGCAAAAAAAAGCGTTCCCCTGACCGTTCCTTCATACCCGGAAATCAGGGTGCGAGACACGATTCTGGTGTACTGGGGCAGCCATACCCTGGCGCCGCACCTCGTCACACAAGATCAGGCGGAAGGCAAGGATCCCATGGTGATCGTGGCGACACAGGCAGACATTCTGGCCGGTGGCGACAGCGCGGCACTGGTGATCAGGTACGACGCTATTGATGAAGTCCGGAACTGGCCGCTCCAAAAATCCCAATTCACACGGATAGCCGTCGACGCCGGCGCCGGGCGTCTCTGCGCACCGATCATCAAGGAGTCGGTCAACGGCGTTATAAAGATCCTCGACTTGAACCAACAGGACGTCACGGTCCAGGTCCATATCCAGGGCTCGGACTTCGCACTGAACGACTCGGTAACCATGACCTGGATCGGCACCCCCTTTACCGGCAAGCCGTTGATTCACACTGAATCCAAAACGGTGGCGAACATCCCGAGTGTCATGGAATTCAAGGTGTCGTACGCGCAAGTCCGCGCCATCGCCATGGGCCGGGCCGATGCCTCCTACGTGCTGACGAAAGCAGACGGAACCTCGCCGATGTCCTCCAAACGTGAGTTCGCCGACGTAGTGGGTGACGTTTTGATACTGGACGCTCCGAGAATTGCCGAGTTGGTGGGTGACATACTCGAGCCGGACCTGCTCTACGCCACGGTACGAATCAGCTATACGGGAATTGCCAATGGCGATTGGGTCGCCATCCGCTGGATAGGTGAAAAGTCCAACGGCCAGCCCTACGTCCATGAAGACAGTCACACTGTCAGTGACAATGAGGCGAAAGAAGGCTTTTTCACTGTTTACGTCGACAAAGAGCACATCATCGTTCTCGACAAGGGCAGCCTCGATCTTTGGTATACCGTCTCCAATGACAAGCCGAAGCTCTACGGCGTCAGCGATTCAGAACATCTGTTGGTCAAGGTGCAAGCCGTTGCCGCGACATTGCCGGCTCCCGGAGTGGAAGAAGAGAATCCGCCCGGAATTCTGGACCCCTCCAATATCTCCGATAAAGCCACTGTTCTCATTGACTACACAGGAACCGTCCGAGAAGACATTCTGACCTATTACTGGATGGCCCCTAACCCCGTCGACAGTGTCAGCGACTGGATTCCCATCACCACCCTGATCGCTGGAAAACCCGTACGTTTCCGTGTGGATGCGCGATTTGTAACAAGCAACATCGGGCAGCTAGTAAAAGTACGTTATTCATTGTGGCGTGCTGCTACCCGGCAATACGAATACTCGGCCGATCTCAATCTCTTGGTGAGCGAGCCCATTGGGAAGTTAATCCCACCCGAGGTCAGACAGGCCCCGAATGGCACTCTGGACCCGATTCAAGGACGCGACGGTGTCGATGTCTTGGTTCGCTATCCGAGCATGAAACCTTATGTCGACAAGATCACGTTGAAATGGCTGGGAACACCAGGCGAAGGCTCTTCCGAGGATCAGGAGTTACCGGGCGACGCCAGCGGCGTAGTCGAGTTTCATCTGAACAGTTCAGTGGTCGGCCCGAACGTCGGCAAACAGGTCCAGATCAGCTATGTCGTTGACCGCTATGGAAAGACAACCGACTCACAGGTATTGGATTTGCTAGTTGATCAATTCAAGGACCCTGAAAAGGAATTGCCTCGCCCCGATGTTCCTCAGGCATTGAACGATGTGCTGGATTTGATTTTCTTTAGCGGCAATGCGCAAGTGCTGGTCAGACCTTGGCCATTTATAGCCCTCAAACAGCGGCTATGGTTGCGACTGCAAGGCAAGACAGACTCGGGCGTCGATTACGAGATCAAATTGCTGGACGGCATGGAAATATCAGATGCACAAGTGCGCAATGGTTTGAATGAAACACTGCTCCGAAGCGAACTGATGAAACTGGACCATTCCACACCGGCGACAGTGATCTGTAAGGTAACCCTCAATGGCAGCACTCTGGAAAGCGGCGCCATCGAGTTTCCGCACCGACGACTGACCATCAGAACCCGTTACGACTATCTGACACCTGAAATTACTCTGGTCACCGATTCCAAAGGCGCCGTTGTGCAGGGGGGCATCACTTTTGACAAGTCAGTGACGGTCACGGGCAAAGCAACGGTGAATGAGCGAATCCGCTTGCGCGATGGCGCCAGCTCAGTGGGTGAAGCCCTCACTGATGACGCTGGCGAGTGGAGAGTTCCCCTCACCGGGTTGGCCGAAAAAAGTTACAGCCTCACAGCCCTTGCACTGTACGGCGACGGCGCGATCTCTGCACCACCTCGTACCTTCCGGGTTGCGGCGGCCGTCCAGCCGACTATCACCAGCGTGACGGATAAGGCAGGCAACAACATCGTTGACGACGGATCTACAACCCAGCCCACTGTTGCGATCAACGGTCGCGCACCCGAAAACGCCACGATCGATCTCTATGACGGAACCGCACTGTTGCGATCGTTACCGGTGACCAACGACGTCTGGAGCTTGCCTCAAACAGGTTTCGCACCGGGAGGGCATACCATTACGGCCCGAAGTACAAACGGCACAGGGCTCACATCAACCGTGCGCAGATTCACCAGTGTTGCGGGGCTGACAAGAGACTTCACCGATTTTGCCAATCAGAACTGGAACAACTGGGTCGGAGGGCCAGGAGTTGACCCAAGGGATCTGCGACTGCGCAACGTGAGTGGCAACTGGAGATTCCACAACTACACCTACACCAATAGATCCAACGGAGTCATCATTCAAAAGACGCTGAACAATCTGCTGGTGGGTCGTCAATATCGATTTTCTATCAAAGCCATCCGTTTCCAGGGGGCCTATGAGGTTCCATCATTGTCGATTAGAGCGGCTGGCAACAGTATTGCTGGCCCCACCCGAATTACTTCGCTGACCAACTGGGTGACTTTGTCAGGTACCTTTATCGCCACTGCCACCAACATCATTGTGGACGTTTACAGCAATGTCTCCACAGGAATTGGGAACGACTATGAAATCGATGACATTGAGATCGCTATCATTTGATCGACAGAACTGTTCCTTATCCAACTAGAGGGAATGGTTGAACGATATGTCCCAATGAGTACAGTCAAACTGTGCCAGGCACAAAAAAGCCGCTACTCCCTGAAGGAGTAGCGGCTTTCTGATACTCGGGACTGTCGCTTACCAGCTAAACCTTACCCCCACATTCCCACCCAAACGCTGCTCAATGTATTCGCCATTGGCGTAATCCAGATCGACATGCACCTGCCACTGCTCGGACATGGCCACCGCTACACCGGTACCGAATTCTGCACGGCTGCCCGAAAGGTCGTTGTTGAACACATTGTTGTTGACCTTGACCTCGTTGTTTTTCGCAAATTCATGAGCAATGGCTGCACGTACATAAGGTTGCGCGACGGCGCCGTTGCCTATGTCGAAGTTACGCCCGAACGTGGCGCCGGCCTTGCCCAGAAGCGAGCTGGCATGATCGCCATCGGCCTCCATGTCGTTGTCCAGGCTGAAGCGTTTGCCCTGGATCCGCGCTACCGAAATCAGGGCGAACGGTTCGATGAAGTATTGGTTGGCCAACTTGATGTGACGACCGACTTCCGCCGAAGCACTGACGCCCCAATTGTCGTAATCGCCCTTGGCACGGGTGCCGTCGCTCAAACCGACCTTGGCCTCATTCTGGAACCGGTTGAATTTAAGCACGCCATCAACGTAGTAGCCGCTGTCCGGATCCATCCACGTTGCATACGGCGCGACGTAGTAACTCTTGACCGTACCCGACGTGCCCTGCTCGACATTCAGATCGGACTCGCTGAAACCACCCATCAAACCCAACAGCACATTACTTTCACCCACCCGGGCATCGGCCCCGAGGGAAAAACCCTGCTGGTTCTGCTTGTACGCCACACCGGAACCTTCGGATACGTTGTACTGGTTGCCGTAGGTGCGCGCCCAGGCGCCCGACTGACCACCGTTGAACCGCAACTCACCCATGCGGCTGCGCAACGAGTTCGCTTCACCGTACAACAGGGTAATCGGCGCGTTGAACAAGGCCATCACCGCACTGGCACCCGGGCTGATCACCTGGGTGGCCGGATCGAGAAACCACTCAGTGCCACCCGTTCCTGCGGGCCGCTGGGCCAAGTCATAGGACCAGGCACCGAGATCCACTCGCCCGCCCGTCAAAGCAAACTGCGCATCACCAGCGGCGGTGTGCACCAGAGTCAGTTGCTGCGGGTTCACCGCATCCAGACCGGACGCCGCCACCAGTAAGCCGAACGACCCGGTCGCCACACCGGTGACATTGAGGAAGTCATGCTGGCCCGTGGCGAAGTTGCCCTTCATGGCGAAGGTACTGGAACCATCCGGCGAGCCGGCCAGCGTACCGACATTCAACTGGTAGAAGGTATTCGGTACATCCTGCGCACCAAAGCGAACCGTCGCGCCATTCATGGCGAGGGTTCCTACAGTGTCGTTGCCGGTCAGGGTCCAGATGGAGCCGCTGTTGACGGTCACGCCGTTGACCTTGTCGAGACGGCCGGTGAATTGCGAGCTGTTCTGCAGGGTGACGTTGGCAGCCGAACCGGTTTCGACCAGCACATCACCAGTCATTCGGCCTTGATCGAAGGTGAGATTGCCGGTGCTGTTGCCGGCGATGTTGATGTTGCCCTGCAACTCGCTGTTGGCGACGGTCATGGCAGCGGTGGAGGCGCCCTGGACGTCGAGCAGGAGGTTGTTGCCGGCGAGCAATTGAGTTTTGTTGAGCACTCGGATATCCGCGTCCACCCCGGAATCAGCGAGAATCGCGGCTCCGCTTTGGCCTTCCACTCGAACATTGTTCAGCGTCAGCTTGGCACCGTCGCCGACACCTTCGCTGTCAGCGCGCAGCCGCGCGCCATTGGTGCCACCGGTAAAACTGCCACCGGTGGCCGTAACATCGGCGCCGAAGGAGTTCAGACCGATCCCCCCCGCCCCGGTTGCAGTGACGTTGGTGTTGGTCAATACGCTCGTGCTGCCGCCACTGGTTTCGATCCCGGCCGTGACGCCGGTGATACGGGTGTTGCTGATCGTAGCGGTCGAGCCCGTGGTAGTGCCGCTGGCCCGGTTGATGAGCATGCCCATGCGGTTTCCGGTCACAGTGACGTCATCCAGGGTACCGCTGGCGTTGGTGATGTTCACCCCCGCGCTACTCAGACGTCCTGTATAGGTACCGCCCACGGCATTCAACGTCGCATTGTCTCGGACGAAGACCTCGAAAGTATTCGCGCCGTTGGCGTTCAACACACCGCCATCTCGCACCAGATAATTGTCGGTGGCAGTATTTTGATCGATGTCTGTGGTCTGCCCCGCTCCGATCGTGGTTAACGCAACCGCAATGGAGCTTGACAGCAGGGCAGGTGGGAATATCAGCCATACCAGTGATTTTCTGGTTTTCAAGGCGGGAAACAACTGTAGACAGGTTTTCATGGTAACTCCTTCCAAATTTTGAGCGGGGGGAAGCCCCTCATAGAAGGGCATCAGAAATTTGGGCGTACAGTACAAGGAGATAGCCGGTAGATATGTAGGATTAATCCTTAATTAGAGGAGGATTTATTCCGCGGCAGACAGAAGAAAAGAGGCGGAAAATACTCCCGCCTCTGATTGATCACTTTGATTTCAAGTGCCCGGGCAGAACGTCCCAGTGTTGTCGATCATTACGACCCTCTCCTTATGCCCAATGGAGCTGTGGGTTCGCCCTCCAATGTTTGTTGTATAAATGATTTCCCCTTCTCCGTCCCTGATGGGTTTGAGCGCAGCCGAAAACGGAAGGTAAACTTCAAAGCCATTTATATGTTCCTCGTCCCTCAAAGTCTTCTGGAATGTATAGTCAGGAATGGCAGGATCACCCGGCACCCCTGGCGTACCTATCCATTTGAAGTCGAGAACCATTCCATCCGCTAGAGACCCTCCTCCTGCCACTTTTACAATAACCGCCTTACCGACGACCGGTATATCCCTCAGTGAACTGCAGTTACAATATTTTTTCCCCGCCGGATTGGTAAACAGGTGTTGAATGACTGGATCAGGCAAGTCAACTGGAAAAATATAAACATCAACCGGGGTGGGCGGCGACGGATTGCTGTTGTTACCGTTACTGGTTGGATTGGTAATCTTGTATCTCGCTTCAAACTCACCGTTACCAGTCGCCTCGAAAATTTCCGACTTAAGTTTGAACGGAATTTTAAAAGCAGGATCTTCCGTCCCGAGCACTGCATAGTGCCCTTCCGGTGGCGGAACCAATACTTTATTCCAAAAAAGATTGACAAAGTCCCCAGCCTTGTAGCCGTCATAGATTGTCAAGTCAATATCGACAACAGTACCGACATCACCCTCAACCAGTTCGTCATCGGCTGTTGAACCTTTGACGACCAACTTGTCCAGATTCGGATTACCCAATTCCGGATCAGGTTCAGGATTGACGGGCCCGGCGATAGTCAAATTGACATCTACCACTTGTCCCACCGTTTCGGGGAATCGATCCGTGCCTCGAGCGATTTCATACGTCACATTGAATTGTTTCGGACCGTCGCCCCCTGCGGCTATATCCGCATGAGGCACATCGACAATCACCGCAGTGGTGCCATCTGTTGGAACGCCAGGCTGGACTATTCCGTTGATCGTTACTACAGCCAAATCGCCCGGCAAGCCGTCATTGAAGGTTGGAATGACTACTGCCACAGATGGCCAGGCGTCGTTTATATCGATTACGCCATCATCTGCCCATTCGGGAATTTCTGGTGGTTGTAAACCACTGGGAACCGGAGTCAATCTGATCGAAAACTTGACGGGATCTGAGGACGGACCAACATTTCCCACACGATCTTCAGCTTTTACATAAGCAATAAAGTCACCCGATCCTGCCTGGATAACGATATTTTTTGGTACTTTGAAATTCGGTATCCGAGTAAAATCTTCGGTAACAAAAAATGCATCAATCACAACGGCCGGATCACTTTTCCCATAATGGCACCTGTAGATATCACCCGCTTTCACATCACTCGGATTAACACTTGTCAGAGGGATACCGTCCAGTTCCTCCAGAATTTCGCGAGTCACCACGCCTCCGATAATTTTCGAATCCGGTACAGGCTCAGGAAAGGGTCTACCGTGATTAGGCGCAACATCATCGATAAAAAAAACAGACTCATCAGAGGTATTATCATTGCCGGCATAATGTGTTTGATAGCTCAATCTAAACACCCCAGGAGTTGCCGTTTCCGTTCCTGGTAAAATCACCCCGAAAGCAGGAAGTGGAGGGATACGAACCTCGACATAGGACGTAATCGGGATTAAATCTTTCATCAATCTGATAAAAGTATCTCCCGGTTGTGCACCAGGGGGAACTTGCACATTTTCAACCGTCACATTGCAGTCAGTGCCCTGACGATCCGAGTGTAGTTTCTTTATGTCATCGCCGGGAATGGCCGGCAATAAGTCATCTACCTCGGGTTCCTGTCCCGCACGTGCGCTAATGGCCCTTCGCAAGTCAGCCAGTTTATTCCGAGTAGCCTGTGCCAACGATAACTTTTGAGACTTTGTCATTGCTATTCTCCTTATCACTAGACGCGTCAGGTTATCTGCACTCTTTACCGATGATCAGACAGATTCCGGACATGCACTTCGGTTTAACTAAAAGTCAGTTCTCTTCACAAATATCATTGGTTGGCGAGCAAACTTCGCCGCTGGGCATTGTTCGATTGATCACTACAAACTCCGGACAGGAGCGGCCTCGGCCACCATTACTTTTTTCCAGCCGGTAATACACGAGTGCGGAGCCGTTATTCACCATCGGCTCAATCAGTTTTGGGTAGTCTGTGACAACGATGTCGATGTCTGCGCCGGGCAGCAGCGAAACGAGATCCTTAACGATTTCGTCATAAGCTCCCGCAATGGGGCTCGTACCGTTGGGCCCTGAACACCCCTGCCAGACAATCACAAGCCGGTCGCCTTGCTCGATTCGAGGGTCAGCCAACACTCGCACCCTCACCCCTTCCCAAAGTCGTGGCCGTGCACAACAGTTGAGTACGCCCTGTTTCCCCCCATCCGGAAACTCCGGCTCCTTGAGGTTCTCGATCTGGACAATATTGACCACGACAGAAGTCGGCAGCGACTGCTGCTCGTTGACGTCATTGCTGGTGATGTAGTGAACCGGCAATGCCGGATTCTGTTTGTCGGTATCGATGACAGGCCACGGCACCTGAACCTCAATCGTTTTACCCGAGAAATCACCTGCCTTTACGTCGTAACGAACGACGGCTCCCGGAAAAAGGCCCCAGAAGAAATCAATCCAGTCACCGGGCTCGGGATCATCGAACAGTACGAACCGGATAGTCGCCGGAAAACCGTGGTCTTCAGACAACAAGGTGTTTTTGGTCTGGGACTTTTCCCCGTACACCTCCACCAGAGCGAGCTTTTCGTTGAGACGTGCCGGTGCCTTGTCGTGATCCTGCCCAGCCAGCGACAAGTCGACCGGCACGGAAATGTCCGGCGAGGGCGGAGAATAAGTACTGCCCTGGCGGATCCGGTAACTCACCTTCGCACGCAACGGCCCATCGCCATTGGCATGCAACTTTGACCAGGGCACCGGTATTTCCAGCGGGAAATCGGAGGGGTCGACCGGGAACTCGTCGAGCGGCGTGCCATCCCAGTCAACCGCCGCCCAATGCTGGGAGTCGGCAAAATCGTATTCATCAATCAACACCCACAGCCGGTCACGGGCATGTTGACGATCCACCCGGCCTCTGGAGGACAACTGCACCCTTGGCGGAGGCAAGGCCCCCGGTGCCGGGGTCAGATCAACCATGATGTCCGCCAGATAGGAAATCGGTCCGGAATTCCCGGGCCAATCCCTCAAGTAGTAATAGAGGAAACGTTTACCCGAGCCCCAGGCACGGATTTCATCCGCGTACACCGTGATGCGCAGGCTTTTGGCAGCCACATCCTCAGCACTGAATTCCTGTTCGCGAATGGGCTTTTCGCTATCAGGCGGGTTTTCCTTGTCAGTCCAGAAATACGGTGCCCGATCCTTCGCCTCGGCGTCGTTGTACCAAGGCACCGTCACCCTGACCTCGCCTTCCTGCGCCAGAAAAGCTTCGGTGATCGTGCCATTCAACTCGTGCGGAAAAATGACGGCCGCGGGCTTGTTGCCAAAGTTGGGTTTACCGGTATCGATGGTCAGGGTTTTCCGGGCGCCCAGGTTCGGGTTGCTGCCGTAGATTGAAACCCGGAGCGCAACCTCATAGACACCGGCAGACAGCAGGTCTTTCGGCACCTTGAGGGTTTGCGGGAAGGATACGAGATCGCTGGTCGGGAACCAGCGTTCGTCGACCTTTCTGAACGAGGTGCCTATCGACATGAACCCCAACTCGACCAGATCGGATTCGCCCTGAACAGGACCGCGTCCGAAGTCTTCAAACAAAACAACCAGGTCATCCCCCAGTGCCGACAGAGGCAGAAGTCCACGTGGGTCATCGGGATCAAGGACGGCAGGGACATCCGGCTTATCGATGAGGGCACTGTCTGGCGCGGTTTCATCTGCGGATAGAGGGTCGGCAGGGGTATCGGGCGTCGCCATTTGAAGCCTCCCTCGATTGAGGTTCTGTCCCGCGCTGCAGGTACGCCGGACCAATGGCTTCATTTAATGCCCCTGCCCGACAGGCTGCTACTGTCAGAAATTACAGGTTTTGCTACCGCTCGTCGGAGATCGGGAGCCGGAAGCAACTCGACGGAGCGGCATAAACAGAAATGTTTAAGAAACCGGATCGGTGACTGACTCTGGCTACGCATCCTTGCGCCGATGCCTACGCATCAGCCAGAATCCGCCGGCTTGTGCGCCTTGGGGGCGGGTTCTATTGTTTGGCGGTCGCTGACTTTTCAGTGATCGGGTTTAGCAGCTCGGCAATTCTCAGGGCACGCGGGTCTCGCTATTAAGTTATGGCGGCTTTGCGTGGGGCACTTCGGTGCGCCGGGATCCTTGAGCCTGGTCTGCTAACCCGCGTACAGCCGCCACCTCTTCGTTTAGCAGCGATGGTTGACGGCTCCATTTCTCAAGGAGCTTTACGATGATCAAACCTACGCCAAACCCACCCGAAACCGACACCACCTCGCCCTACGAAACCCTCGACTCAAAGAAATTCCACGAAGCCGCCGAGCGCGCCCTCGACCATTACCTCAATCCCCTCCTCCCCAGAAAACCGCTGCTCAAACCCGGCACCCGCTACCTCATCGCCCCCAGCATCGACAGCGAAGAACTGCTGGCCGACGCCTGCGAAACCCTGACCTCGGCCAAGGTCATGGCCAACGACTTCGCCGGGCTGGTGGATGGCTCGCAGCGGCATGTGCTGCTGGGGATTGCGCAGTTGATCATGCTCGGTGAACTGGCGGTGAATCGGGTGCTGGATAATCTGGAGTTGAAAGCAGAAGCGCCGGAGTAGAGAAACTCGGTGAATCGCTGCCGGTGAAGTCTCCATCGATACCGTTCGTCCAGTTTCGTTGCACACCTGTCAGATCTGACAGGTGTGCAACTCGCCATTCCAGCGTTGAATAACTCCGAGTGACGGGAGCACCCTGCCAGTTCAACGCTAAGCATGCTGGGCTTGTTTGACTCCGACACTCTGAAGGCAGACAGATCTTCCGGAATGAAATGGGCCATCAACCCGCCGCATCGATCAACTTTCCTACTTGTTGTAGCCTGGAGACACAAAATGATTGAAGACTTTGATAAATATCCAGAGAGCACTATCGCTGAAGGCGAGTCACTCACACTGGACGGCATGAAGCTCATCCATTTATCCGGCGAAAGCCCCATGGGCATTGCTTCGCTTGAAAAAATCCCAGGCGACTTCCCACCAATCCCGGGCCGACGTGAAGGTAAGCTGCTGACGTTCTGCATCGGAAAAAATCTCGGCCCGCAAAGAGCGAGACTCGACTTTTTAAATGCCACTTACTCAAAGGTGAGCTTCTACCATTCATGGATCAATAACAACGGCGTCGTAGAGGTTCATTACTACAACAGTAACGGGACTTTATTGGGCTCTGTCCCGCTGGGGACCTCCCTCGGGGATGCCGTTCTGGTTGAACTCAGTGGCAAGGATATTGCTCGACTCGACATTAATATGAGTAGTCATGAATGGTTTGGAATTGACTTCGTAAAAGCGCAATAACGAAAGGAAACACCAAACAAACAAAACCCGCCATCGCACGCTGGCACGATGGCGGGTTTTGTCTTTTCAGCCCCGACTCACACCGTATCCACCTTCAACGAATGATCATTCAACATCCCGTTGATGATCGTCGCCGTGTCATGCCCGCCCGCAATCACCCCGCCCGCCCCCGGCGTCACCCCGTAATGGCTGGCCAGGTTGACGCCTGCAAGGTCGATGGTCTGGTTCGGCGTGGCGCCGGCCATGGCGCTGACGTCGATGGTCGTGACCACCGAGGCGCCGCTGCCGGTGACGGTGAAGTGCAGGTAGTCATCCAGTGACGCCGCCGTGCCGTTTTCACCTTGCAGCAGTTGCGACAGATCCAACTTGTCGGTGCCGGGGGTGAAGTCGGTGACGGTGTCGTGACCGCTGTTGCCTTTGAGCCACTGGAAGGTGTCGGCACCCGGCCCGCCGGTCAGGGTGTTGTTGCCCATCCCACCGATCAGCAGGTCATCGCCCCCCCCGCCGTTGAGAATGTCGTTGCCCAGGCCGCCGTTGATCACGTTGTTATTGTTGTCGCCGGTCAGGGTGTCGTTGAAGTTTGAGCCAACGAGGTTTTCGACGTTGCTGATGGTGTCGATGCCCGCGCCGATAGTGTTCTGCGCACCGAGCAGGCTCAGGTTGACCGTGACCCCGGCCGTCGCGTGGGCATAGCTGACCGTGTCGATCCCGGTGCCGCCATCGAGGATGTCATTGCCCGGCCCGCTGTAGAGCAAGTCGTTGCCGGCGCCTCCGTGCAGTTCGTTGTTGCCGGAGCCGGCGGTGAGCACGTCGTTGCCGTCGCCACCGTTGAGGATGTTGTCGCCGCTGCCCGCCACCAGCACGTCATCGCCGGAAGTCCCGGTGAGGGTGTGGCCGTCCTGATAGCTGATGGTCACGTTGGCGGTGTCGCTGCCGCCGTGGTTGTCGTTGGCGGTGTAGGTGCCATGGTAGTCCGGGGTGATGTCGTGAGCCCCGGCGTAGTTGACCGTCATGGTCAGTTGATAGTTTTCCGCGGCATTGGTGTTGCTGCCGCTGGTGTTGGTGATGTTGGTCACGTGGATCTGGTACGTGCCATCGGCGCCGGCGGTGATGGTGCCGCCATCGGCGATGCTGACGAACGCCCCGCCGTTCACCGAGTACTCCATGGTGATATGCCCGGCCGCCAGGTTGTGGTCGAGGTTGAGGGTCTCGCCCTGTTTCAGTTTGACGGTGATCAGGTCTTCGTCGTTGGCATTGGCGTTGGTCACCGCGCCGAGGTAGCCGCTGACCACCAGCACCGCCGTCATGGCCGCGGTGTTGGCCGCGAACGAATTGCGCACGTCCGCCAGGTTCTGGTTGGCAGCGGTGTTGCTGGTGCCGGTGAAGCTGATCGCCCCGCTGCCGGTGAAGTCCGCCCCTTTGGCGACCCAACCGGTGTTGAAGGTGGTTGGCGAGGCGTTGAGGGTGTCGTTGTCCGGATCGGTGTCGTTGGCCAGCAACAGTTCGCCGGGCACCACGACATTGCTCGACAGCACGTTGGTGATGACGTGGTCGTCCACCGCCACCGGTGGCGAGTTGGGGATCACTTTCACTGTCAGCGTGGAGCTGGCGAGGTCGCCGTCGTTGTCACTGAGGGTGAAGCCGATGTTCTCGGTGATCACCGTCGTGGTGGTTTTCTGCGAGGTGTAGCTGTATTCGCCGGTATCGAGGTTGATCACCAGAGTGCCGCTGTTGTTGGTGGCGATGCTCAGGCTGTTGTCCGCCGTATTGAACGTGCCGTGGTTGGTACCGCCGCTTGCGGTCAGCGAGCCCTGGCCGGCATTGCCTTTCGGGTCATAGGTGTAGGTGGTGCCGTCAACCACGATGGATTTGATGAAACCGCCATCAGCACCAAACGTCCCGCCATCCCCCAGCAACGAACCGGTGACCGGCGCGCCCATCACCGTGCCCGAAAGCACCGAATTGAGCTGGTTGAGGTCGGTGACCACCACCGCGTTGGTGTTGGTGTGGCTGATGCCATCGTAGGCGATCGGATCGAGGTTGGCGTTGCTCACACCACTGCCGAGACCGATTGCGTAGTTCTTGATGTTGTTGGCATCAAGGAAGGCTTTGAGCGCGGTTTCGTCGGCGGTGCCGATTTCCTGGCCGGTGGTGGGTTTGCCGTCGGAGAAGAAGTAGCCGACGTTCTGCGCCCCGGTGAGTTTGCCTGAGGTGTTGAACGCCGTTTCCATGGTCGCCACGGCAGCGTCGTAGTTGGTGCCGCCACCGGCGCTGAGGCCGGCAAGCAAGGTCTTGGCAGTGGCGACATCGACCCACACCGAGGTGCGGTCGGTGGCGTTGCTGCTGAACGTGACGAGCTGCACTTTCACATCGCCCAGATCATCGTACTTGTCGAGCAAGGCACTGATCGCCTGCTTGGCCAGGTCCAGCCGCGACAGACCCGGCACGCCCGAGGCGTCAGCCATGCTGCCGGAGATGTCGAGCACGATGAGGATGTTGGAGTCGATCTCCACCGCCGCCACCGACCGATCCGACGCCACGGCTTTGGGCACGTCATCGACGATGTTGACCACGATGGTGCTGGTGGTGCTGTTGCCCAGCGCATCGGTGGCTTTGTAAGTGAAACTTTCGCTCAGGGTGTTCGGCCCGTCGTTGGCGTTCGGCGTGGTTTTCGGTGCCGACGTCAGAGTGTAGGTGTACGTGCCGTCGAGGTTCAGCAGGATCTGTCCATAGGTGCCGGTGGCGCTGCCGACCAGGGTGTAGGTGATCGCGCCGCTGCCGCCAGTGACCGCGCCGACCAGGGTGCCGGTGGCGGTTTCGCCGGTGTTGGTCGGGTCACTGCCGGTGACCGTACCAGGGGCCAGGTCTTGCCCATCCTTGGTCAGGTCGAGGGCTTTTTCGTAGACGGTCACGTCCTGATCGACCGAGGCCACGAGTTTGCTGTCGGCGACGTTGACGGTGATGGTGGTGGTGCTTTCATCGCCGTCACTGTCACGGATGGTGTAGGTGAATGTGTCGGTGGCGCCCGGCGGGCTCACCGAGTTCGGGTTGCTGTGATAGACCGCGTTGCCCGCCGCATCCAGAGTCAGATAGCCGTAGGTGCCGTTGATGTTGCTGTTGAGGCCGCCGATGGCCGAGGTCGCGGTGTTGCTGCCGGCCCGCACGCCGACCACCGCACCGCCCGCCGCCGGGCCATCGGCACCGGTGACGTCGTTGCCCAGCACGCTGATATTGACGGTGCCGCCCTCCACCACCGAGCCGGTGTCGGCCTTGGCGGTCGGCAGGTCATCGATGATGTTGACGTTGATCTGTCCGGACGCGGTACTGCCGTCGCCGTCGGTGGCTACCACGTTGAAATTCTCGGTGATGCTGTTGGCGCCGTTGCCGCTCGGGTGTGCATCGTTGTGAACCAAGGTGTAGCTGTAGCTCACGACGCCGGTCGCGGCGTTGAAGCCGGTGACGGTCAGCGTGCTGCCCAATGGCGTGGTGACCGATTGCGGAAAGCCTGCGGCCACGCCGTTGGTGACCACCGCGATGCCGCCGACGGTGAGGGTTTGCAGACCGTCGAGGGCGGTGACGGTGAAGGTGCCGCTTTGGGTCAATGCCGTCGCATCCGGCGCAGTGCCGTTGCTGAGGTTTTTCTCGAAGACAGTGAGTTCGCCGCCGTTGACGTCGAGGCCGTTGAGAATCACCGGATCGTCGTTGTTGTGGATCTGCAGAACCAGGTTCGCAGTGCTGGTGTCGCCGTCCGAGTCAGTGATGGTGTAGGTGAAAGTTTCAGTGCCGTTGCCATTGCCGTGCAGGGCTTTGAAGTCGGCGTCGTTGGTGTTGAGGGTGTAGGTGTACGTGCCATTCGCGTTGAGCACTAACGTGCCGTAAGTCCCAGTGAAAGTACCCGCAGTGATCGGTCCGGCATTAGCGCCGGTTGGGACGCGGTCGGCGCCTTGAACGTCGTTGGTCAGGACGTTGCCTGTCAGGGTCAGGTTAGTTTCCGAAGCGGTGCCGGCATTGCTGTCGTTCACGCCTTTTGGCAGGTCGTCGACGATGTTCACGTCCAGGTTTGCGTTGGCGGTGGTGCCGTTGTCATCAACGACGGTGACGGCGAATTGCTCGCTCAGCGTATTGGCGCCGTTGGCAGTCGGATGCGCGTCGTTGTGGTCGAGGGTGTAGCTGTAGCTGACGACGCCGGTTGTGGCGTTGAACCCGGTGATGGTCAGCGTGCTGCCCAGCGGCGTGGTCACCGATTGCGGGAAGCCTGCGGCTACACCGTTAGTGACAACGGCGATGCCGCCCACGG